>NZ_DLTK01000039.1:0-3988 GCF_002500885.1 Brevundimonas sp. UBA7838 | reverse complement strand
TGACCAACGCCGAGGACGACTGCGACCGGCTCTTCGTCGCTCCGCTGAACGAAGATAGGTCGTTCAACCCTTCTCGTTGACGCCCGGTCGATCCGTGAGACCCTGTGCTCCCAATATCGGATCGGAGCACACCCCTGACCAAGCGCGTGGCGATTTACTGTCGTGTGAGCACGGCTGACAAAAACCAGACCGTCGAGAACCAGCTTCGCGATCTGCTGGCAGTGGCCCAGCGGCAGGACTGGGAGGTGGTCGCCACCTTCGTCGATGAAGGCATCTCCGGCGCCAAGGGTCGAGACAAACGACCGGGCTTCGACAACCTGCTGAAGGGTGTCGCACGGAAGGAATTCGACCAGATCGCGTGTTTTTCGGTCTGTAGGATCGGGAGGAGTCTGCCCGACCTGATCCATTTCCTCGGCGACATCCAAGCCAAGGGCGTGGACCTCTACGTCCACACGCAGGGCCTCGACACCTCGACGCCTTCCGGCGCCATGATGTTCCAGATGTTGTCGGTGTTCAGTTCCTACGAGCGAGCCATGATCAGGGAGAGGATCATGTCGGGGTTGAGGAGAACGACCAAGAAGAGCGGTCGCAAGCCCATGCCTGACAACCGTGTGGAAGCGATCAGGAGGTCTTTGGAGGACGGTCAGGGCATCCGCGCTACCGCCCGGCTCCATCGTGCATCACCCATGACCGTGACCGCCATCAAACGCTCGATGCTCACGGTCGAGGAAGACCGTCTGGAAAGCGTAGCCGCCGCCTGAACCGGACATAGCCAATCGACTATAGCTTGCTGATGTTGTGGCCGCCGCAGCGGCAACGTCAGAGACGGTCGTGCGGTGCCGTTCGAGACGTTGACCCCAGCCCATCCGAGGACTCTGCTTCGCGACTCATCCATCCGAGTCGCGGAGCATCATAATGGCTGACGACGCCGCCCCATCAGCAGCCGATAGCTCGGCCTACCAGCAGGTCGGCACAAGGAATCCTGTCGGGTGCGCCATTCTCCCTCTAAAGTAGTCCACGACTCTTCTCCGGCACGCGGCGCCCCTGGAGACACGGCCGGCACAAAATCGTCGTCGGGTTCTTGATTGCGCAAAGCCTATGTGACGTTATCTCGTAACAAGTCACTTCCTCCCCAGGCTGAGAGTTTTTTCATGCGTCCCTCAAGCGTCTCGCGATCCCTGCTCATGGCGGCCGCCGGCTCCACGATTCTGGCAGGCGCCGCCGCCGCGCAGTCCGCTCCACAAGCCCCGGCGGAGTTGGGCGATATCATCGTCACGGGCGCGCCCTATGGCATCAGCCAGCGGGCCTCGGTGATCGCGACGGACGTCGTGGACGAACAGACCCTGGCCACGGCGCCGGCGGCCTCGCTCGGCGATATGCTGAGCGGGCGTCCAGGCATCCGTTCGACCGACTTTGCGCCGGGCGCCAGCCGGCCCGTCATTCGCGGCCTCAGCGGCCCGCGCGTCCAGGTGCTGACCAACGGCATTGGTCTGATCGACGCGAGCTCTGTCTCGCCCGATCACGCCGTGGCCACCGATCCGGCCGAGGCCAATCGTATCGAGATCATTCGCGGGCCTGCGACGCTGGTCTATGGCGGCTCGGCCATTGGCGGCGTGGTCAATGTTCTGGACGATCGCATCCCCACCGAAATCCCCGAGGGCGGCGTGTCCGGCGTGGTCTCCACCCAGGCTTCCAGCGTCGATGACGGCCGCAGCGCCTTCGGTCGCGTGACCGTCGGCAGCGGAAACTTCGCCTTCAACGTCGATGGGGTGAAGCGCAAGACCGACGACTACGACATCCCCGCCCCGGCCATTTCCGCCAGGCGCGCCGCCGCCGAAGGCCTTGCGCGCGAGGACACCGGAACTCAGCCCAACAGCTACACCGACCTGGAAGCCTGGGGCGCGGGCGGTTCCTACATCGGCGACAAAGGTTTCGCTGGCGTCTCCTACAAAAACACCGACAGCGAATACGGCACGGTCGCCGAGGAATCGGTCTTCATCAAGCTGAACCAGAAGCGGTGGGACGCGCGCAGCGAATACCGTTTCGACAGCGGACCCTTCTCGGCCCTGCGCGGCTCCTATGGCCATGCCGACTACACTCACACCGAGTTCGAGGCCGTGGGCGAGCCGGGCACCATCTTCAACTCCGATGGTTGGGAAGGCCGTGCGGACCTCGTCCAGCGCGAACGCAACGGCTGGAACGGCGCCGTCGGCGTCCAGGCCCTGTCGCGTAACTTCGAAGCGATCGGCGAGGAGGCCTTCGTGCCCAGCGTCAAGATCGACGAACTGGGCCTCTATACAGTGCAGCGTCTGGACCTCGGCAACCATGGCTTCGAAGGCGGCCTGCGCTATGACCGGCGCGAACTCAGCGGCACGCCCATCGGCGGTGCCAGCGAAGTCACGCGCGAGTTCGACAACTGGTCGGCGTCCGCCGCCGCCTTCATCCGCCCGACCGCCGGCCTGTTCCTGGGCCTCAGCCTAGCCCACAATGAACGCGCGCCCAGCGAGGTCGAGTTGTTCGCCGACGGCGTCCACATCGCCACCGCCGCCTACGAGACCGGCGACCTGACGCTGAACTCCGAGAAGGTGACGACGCTGGAGGGGACCGCCCACTATGACCGCGGCCGATTCACCGGCGACCTGCACGTCTATCACTCCTGGTATAACGGCTTCATCGACGAACGGCCGACGGGCGACCAGTTCTATTTCGACGAAGAGGACGAGTTCTTCCCCATCTATCGGTTCGTCCAGACCGACGCGAAATTCTATGGCTTCGAGCTGGAAGGCGCCTATGCGCTTTGGCAGGACGGCGATCGCAAACTGTCGCTGGAAGGCGCGGCCGACTATGTCCACGCCCAGACGGACTTCGGTCCTGCCGCGCGGATCCCGCCCTACTCCGTGACCGGACGTCTGGCTTGGACATCGACCAGGTTCGACGCCAGCGCCGAGGTTCGCCACGTCGGAGAACAGGACCGGGTCGCCAACGCGTTCGAACTGCCGACCGACGACTACACCCTGGTCAACGCCTCGGTCGCGGTCCGCCCCTTCGCCCAGCAGAACGTCAATCTGTTCGCCGAGGCGCGGAACCTGACGGACGAGGAAGCCCGCGAACACGTGTCCTTCCTCAAGGACATCGCCCCTCTGCCGGGGCGCAACCTTCGGGTCGGCGTCGCCTACCGCTTCTGACGAACATCGAGAGCCTTCGGCGCAGCTTTGGTTGCGCCGAAGGCTCACAGAGTCGGCGAACGCGAACCGCCTCCGTGCGTTGATCGCCCATGACCGACAAAGAACCCCGCAAAGTCCCGATTGGCTACGAAGACCGGCCCGACAAGCCGACACGCGGCGCCTTTCGCATCACGGCTCTCGCCATAGCTGCCGCAGCCGTCGTCTTCCTGACGCTGATCGCGGTCATCGTCGTGCGAAGCGGCGGGATCTAGGGCTCAGGGCCTTCCGACCTGTATCGGGGCGTGGCTTGCTGCACGTCCTTTCCAAGCGCTTGAACTTTTCAACAGCCGGCGAAGTCGCCAGCCCGCGCAAACCCGCGGCAACCCGCCGCGAGGCTCTACTACGGACCGCGACAGATGATTGACTTGAACACCGCCACTTCGGCCGAACTTGATGGCGTTGAACTTTTGCGTGGCCACGGGTTTGAGATTGTCCGCTATAGTGAGGAACGCGGTCTGTTCACCAGCCTTCGTCAGCTCGACGAAGTGCCGGGCCTGGCCCAAAAAACGGATGGCGTCGAAGCGCACCCTTACGTCGAATCTGCCGACGCCACCTAGGCGATGTCTTCCATCAAACGGGTGTCCATAACCTCGGTGACGTAACGCTGCCGCATGGATTTCTATCTGTTGGAATGCTTGGGCAGGTTCGGTCTTCAGGTACACGGCAGTTTGACCGCAACTCGGCATCTGGTCATCAAACAGCAGAAAGCCCCACGGCTTTTAGCGGTGGGGCTTTCTGCTGTTTTGGGTGCGGGAGTAGGATTT
>NZ_DLTK01000125.1:21995-22253 GCF_002500885.1 Brevundimonas sp. UBA7838 | reverse complement strand
GAGGTCTCGCTGGGCTTCGGCCAGATCCCGCGTCGCCGCCTCGCGTTCCAGCGCCTTTCGCTCGACATAGGCGTCATAGCCGCCGCCGTAGCTGGCGACACCCAGGCTCGAAATTTCAAGGATTCGGTCCATGCGGCGCAATAGGTTGCGATCATGGCTGACCACCACGACCCCGCCGTCCCAACGCGCGATGACATCGGCGACCAGCGCCCGCGCCTGCGCGTCCAGATGATTGGTCGGCTCGTCCAGCAGGATCAG
>NZ_DLTK01000125.1:0-21740 GCF_002500885.1 Brevundimonas sp. UBA7838 | reverse complement strand
TCCAGCAGGATCAGATCGGGCTGGGCCAGCCTCAAACCCGCCAGCCGCAACCGCGTCTGCTCGCCCCCGCTGAGACTGGATGTCAGGCGTTCACAATCCAGTTCCGGCAGCCCGACGTCTCTTAAGGCCTCGTCCAGACGCGTCTCCAGCGTCCAGTCCGCCTCGGCCAGATCGTCAGCCGTTCCCTGCCCCGCCAAAACCCGCGCCACAACAGCCAGCGCCGCTCCAACGCCCAAGGTTTGAGCGACGGTCTCATCAGGCATTGGCTCATACCGCTGATCCAACACGCCACTGGTGCCGGTTCGCGCGACAGCCCCCTCAGCCGGCGCAGCTTCGCCCGAAATTAGACGCAACAGCGTGCTCTTGCCCGCGCCATTGCGACCGACGACGCCGGTGCGCTCAGGCCCGAACGTCAGGCTCAGATCGTCGAAAAGGGTGGCGCCGTCCGGCGTCCTAGCGGCGACCTTGTCGAGTGTCGCGAGTGCGGACGGGGATGCGTTTCGGCTTGGGCTGATTGGCATTGAGGATCACGAGCAGCATGGCGGACAGGGCGGAACCGGTGGCCAATGCGATGATCATGATCGTCAAACCTTCTGCAAAACGCGTCAGAACAGGGAGGATGGGTCGTAATCCCGCAATGCGCAAGTCTGGCGTCGAACACGGCCGCGTGAGAAGCTTGGCGTTGAGGAGACAATCATGAAGACCGTCATCACCCTCGCCATCGTCTCCACACTGGCTTGCGCCGCATGCGCGACTGCGCCGGACCGGCCGCCGTCTGCCCCGAATTACAGCGCCGTGCCGACCCAGGCGCCGACGCCCAACGCACGGCTCTATGCCGCCTGCCTGGAGCAGGCTGTCGCAGCCGACGCCTATCGTCGCGCGGACAACGGGGACGGCGCAGAATATATCCTGTTTACCTGCACGGGTGCGCCGGCCGCCGCCTTCGCCATGGCCCTGATCCCGTGGAGCGAGAAGATCGGATCGACATTCCAGCGTGACGGTCGCACGTTCCGCTCGACCGCAAAGGTCGAGGCAGATCTGTACGGCGTCGATTCCTGCTCAACCGATGCGACGGGCGCGGACGCCATCTGCATCCTGTCGTTCAACGCCGGCGACTTCCTCGACCAATAGGATGGCGACGGCTAGACCAGCCGTCATGCAAACCCGTGTCCGCATCGAAGACCCCGCCGGCGCCGCCGCGCGGCGCGAGGCCGCCGTCCAGCGCCTGCGGGACGAAACGGGCATAGACGAAGCCATGATCGACGCCTTGGTCGAAGGCTTCTACGCCCGCGTCCGCGACGATGCGCTGATCGGCCCGATTTTCGCGGACCGGATCACCGACTGGGCGCCGCACTTAGCGCAGATGAAGCTGTTCTGGTCGTCCGTCGCCCTGTCCACCGGCGTCTATCAGGGCCGGCCGATGCCGAAACACCTGCCCCTTCCCATCGATGCGCGGCATTTCGATCGCTGGCTGGAGCTGTTCGCCGAAACTGCGCGTGCCCTGTGCCCGCCCATCGCCGCCGACCACTTCATTGAACGCGCCCGTCGCATCGCCGACAGTCTGGAACTGGGCGTCGCAAACGCCAGCGGCGTGCTTCTGGCCAAGGGCGAGCGTTTCGTGCGGCCCACGCAGGTGTGGACGCCGGATTGATGCACCGGCCGAAATGTTCCTACATTGTTCTTGCTTCAATCACGCAATTCGTCCCCATATAGCGATGTCGCGCCGGACCCGCCGGCCCTCCTCCGCGTTCTCCGGACAGCATGACCGAAAAGCACAACTTCATCCGCGTTCGCGGCGCCCGCGAGCATAATCTCAAGGGCGTGGATCTCGACATTCCGCGTGAGCAGCTGGTGGTGATGACCGGCCTGTCGGGGTCGGGCAAATCCTCGCTGGCGTTCGACACCATCTATGCCGAAGGCCAGCGCCGCTATGTCGAGAGCCTGTCGGCCTACGCGCGCCAGTTTCTGGAGCTGATGGGCAAGCCGGACGTGGATTTGATCGAAGGCCTGTCGCCGGCTATCTCGATCGAGCAGAAGACCACGTCCAAGAACCCGCGCTCGACCGTCGGTACGGTGACGGAAATCCACGACTATATGCGCCTGCTGTGGGCGCGCGTCGGGGTGCCCTATTCGCCGGCGACTGGCCTGCCTATCGAGAGCCAGACCGTCAGCCAGATGGTCGACAAGCTGGTCGCCCTGCCCGATGGTGAGCGCATCCTGCTGCTCGCCCCCGTCGTTCGCGGCCGCAAGGGCGAGTATAAGAAGGAAATCGCCGAGTGGCAGCGGCAGGGCTTCCAGCGCCTGAAGATCGACGGCCAATTTTATCCGATCGACGAAGCGCCCACCCTGGACAAGAAGTTCAAGCACGACATCGACATCGTCGTGGACCGGATCGTCACCAAGCCGGATCAGGAAGCGCGCTACGCCGACAGTCTACAGACGGCGCTGGGTCTGGCCGACGGCATCGCCAACGCCGAATGGGCCTCGACCGCCGAGGGCGAAACGGCGCCCCGCTCCATCCTGTTTTCCGAACGGTTCGCGTGCCCGGTGTCGGGCTTCACGATCAGCGAGATCGAACCGCGCCTGTTCTCATTCAACAACCCCTTCGGCGCCTGCCCGGTCTGCGACGGCCTGGGGGTCAAGCTGGCCTTTGATGCCGATCTGGTAATCCCGGACCGCGACAAGACCCTGCACAAGGGCGCCGTGGCGCCGTGGGCGCGTGGGCCGTCGCCGCTCTACACCCAGACGCTGCAGTCGCTGAGCCTCCACTACGGCTTCTCGATGGACAAGCCGTGGCGCGACCTGCCCGCCCAGGCGCACAAGGCCATCCTGCACGGCACGGGGTCGGAGAAGATCAAGTTCGTCTATGACGACAACGCTCGCAAATACGAGGTCTCCAAGCCGTTCGAGGGCGTGCTGCCGAACCTGGAGCGCCGCTGGCGCGAGACCGACAGCGCCTGGGTGCGCGAGGAACTGGCGCGCTATCAGTCCGAGACGCCCTGCGACGCCTGCCACGGCAAGCGGCTGAAGCCCGAGGCCCTGGCCGTCAAGGTCGGCGGCGAGGACATCGCCGACATCTCCACCCTGTCGATCTCCAAGGCCTATCTGTGGTTCTCGACGCTGGAGGAGAACCTGACCGAAAAGCAGATGGAGATCGCCCGGCGCATCCTGAAGGAAATCTGCGACCGTCTGCGGTTCCTGAACAACGTCGGCCTGAACTATCTGAACCTGTCGCGATCCTCCGGCACCCTGTCGGGCGGAGAGAGCCAGCGTATCCGCTTGGCGTCGCAGATCGGCTCGGGCCTGACCGGCGTCCTCTATGTGCTGGACGAGCCGTCCATCGGCCTGCACCAACGCGACAATACCCGCCTGCTGGAAAGCCTGAAGGGCCTGCGCGACCTCGGCAACTCGGTTCTCGTGGTCGAGCATGACGAAGAAGCCATCCTGACCGCGGACTACGTCATCGACATGGGCCCGGCCGCCGGAGTTCACGGGGGACAGGTGTGCGCCGAGGGTACGCCGGCCCAGGTCATGGCCAACCCCAAGTCCCTGACCGGCAAATACCTGACTGGCGAGCGCGAGATCGAAATCCCCGCCGAGGGCCGTCGCCCCATCAACCGCAAGCGGATGCTGAAAATCAGCGGCGCCAGCGGCAACAATCTAAAGAGCGTCACCGGCGAAATCCCGGTCGGCGTCTTCACCTGCATCACCGGCGTCTCGGGCGGCGGAAAGTCCACCTTCACCATCGAGACCCTGTACAAGGCCGCTGCGCGTCGGCTGAACAATGCATCGGAGGCCCCTGCCCCCTTCGACCGGATCGAAGGCCTGGAGCATTTCGACAAGGTCATCGACATCGACCAGTCGCCCATCGGCCGCACCCCGCGATCGAACCCGGCGACCTATACCGGCGCCTTCGGGCCCATCCGCGACTGGTACGCCGGCCTGCCGGAATCCAAGGCGCGCGGCTATGGCCCCGGCCGGTTCAGCTTCAACGTCAAGGGCGGGCGCTGCGAGGCCTGCCAAGGCGACGGCGTCATCAAGATCGAGATGCACTTCCTGCCGGACGTCTATGTCACTTGCGACGTCTGCAAGGGCAAACGCTACAACCGCGAGACGCTGGAGATCGTATTCAAGGGCAAGTCCATTTCGGACGTGTTGGACATGACCGTCGAGGAGGCCGCCAGCTTCTTCAAGGCCGTGCCGCCGATCCGCGACAAGATGCTGACGCTGGAACGGGTCGGCCTGGGCTACGTCAAGGTCGGCCAGCCGGCGACCACCCTGTCGGGCGGCGAGGCCCAGCGGGTCAAACTGTCCAAGGAGCTGTCGAAACGCGCCACCGGCCGCACCCTCTACATCCTCGACGAGCCGACGACCGGCCTGCACTTCGAGGATACGCGCAAGCTGCTCGAGGTGCTGCAGGAACTGGTCGAGGCCGGGAACACCATCGTGGTGATCGAGCACAATCTTGATGTCATCAAGGTCGCCGACTATCTGCTCGACTTCGGTCCCGAAGGCGGCGACGGCGGCGGCGAGATCGTCGCGGTCGGCACGCCCGAACAGGTCGCGGACAACAAGGCCAGCTGGACCGGCAAATACCTCAAGGAGGTGCTGGATCGGCACGAGGACCGCCGCAAGGCGCGCGTGGCGGCCCTGGGCGGGTCCGTCGATGCTCCGGCCAAAAAGAAAAGGGTGAAGGCGTCGGCCTGATCGTTAGGAAAAGACGTCGGTCGACTGATCGCCTCGAAGCCCATTCCAGGCCGCTGCGAACGGGGCATACAGCACCGCGAGTTGCAGCGCGGCGAGGAAGGCGTTGACGATCGACGACACCAGGATCGCCGGCCAGGCCTGCATCAGGATCTGACCCCATCCCTCGCCGTCGAAGCGCGCCAGCGTCTGGATGCCGCCGGTGGCGAGGTCTGCGGCTGCGCCGATGATCATGCCCAAGATACTGACGATCAGGGACATGATGATGGCGATCACGGCCATGCCCAGCAGCGACCAGAAATGTCCTTTGGTGGCGGCGAACGATTCGACGATGGTGATCTTGCGACGATCGATCGTCATGGGAACCGCAAGGCTGAACTTGATCGCCAGCCATACGATCAGGGCGAAGACGGCGAAGATCAGCAGCACGCCGACCAAGATCAGCAGCGCCTGACCCGACGCCGCGCCGAAACCGATGGCCGCGCCGACCACCATCATGCCGACGCCCGACGCCAAGCCGACAGCCAGGCTGACGATCAGACTGACCGCCAGGACACGGACCTCATCCATACCAAGGCGCAGATAGCCCCACGACGACTCGTCCGGCCGCAAGACCGAGCGCGCCACAGCCGCGCTCAGCACCGCGCCGACCAGCAGGCCGATGGGCGCGGCCCAGATCAAGGCTCCGGCATAGGTCTGGCCCAGGGCCTGAAACTCCGCCATCGACGGGTTGGCCGACTGTTCCAGCGCTTCACCCGCCGCCATCAGGCTGGCCCACTTGTCTGCGCCCAGGCCGAACATGGCGACATAGACGGCCAGATAGACCAGGCCCCAGGCGACCGCGACAATCGGATGCCGACGGACGACCCGGAAGCCTTCGAAGGCCGCGTCGGTGGCGGAAAAACTCATGACAACTCCGGGAGCAGATTCGCGCCGCACCCTAGCGCATCCGCAAGCCTACGTCCCGCACCGCCGCCGTCCCGGCATCATGCGTTCGATCGCCTCAGTTCGCGGAGGCGATCGTCCAGTCGGCGATCTGGGTGTTGATGTCGCGGGTCGCCGTGTCGAAGGCTGCAACGATGGCGGACACGCGGTTGTCGCCGGCGGGTTGGGTCACGTTGAACACCCGCTCGACCGAGCGCCCTTCCTCGGGACGAATGGTCCCGCCGCCCGCGCGCCGTTCCGGGGTGGAGCGCAGCTGCGCACGCGCGGTCACGACGACATCCGGCACGGCGCCCGGCGCGGCGTATCGCGCCTCGAACGTCGTGACCGTGACCTGCAGGATCAGCGGCGGCGTCCCCGGCTCGCGGCGACCAAGCACGCGAATGCGATCGGCGCGGTTGGCGAAGGCCGCCTTCAGGCTGTCGTCGAACAGGGTCGAGGCCGGCGACACCCAGCGTGCGCCGCCGATATAAGCCGTCTCTAGACCCGTGACGCCCAGGATCTTGTCGTCGCCGGTCGCCTGCGGGAACTCGATGCGGCGGATCGAGACCGTTAGAGGCGCAGGCGTGTCGCCCACCGCCGACGGCGCGGCCATCGGCAGGCCGAACCGATAGTTCTGGACCGGGTCCGGCGACGACAGCAGGGCGCATCCGCTCAGCGCGGTCAGGACAGCGGCGGACGCCGCCAGTCGAAGGACAGGACGAAGGATCACGGCTGCACCTCCAGCTCTTTGGATTTCGGACGACCGATAAAGTCGCGCGGGCTGGCGCGGACGTCGTCGATCAGGGATTGCAGAGACCGGGTGGCGTCTTGCAGCTCTTCAATCGTGCCGGTCAATTGCGGCAGGCTGGTCGTCGCAAAGTCACCCAGCGGACGCTCCAGACCCGTGATCGAACGGTTGGCCGAGGCGATCGCCGTACGGGCCTCCGCCGTCGCCGAGTTGATGTTGGCGATGGCCTGGCGACCATCCGTATTGATGATCTGACGCGTGTCGACGGCCAGGGCCTGGTATTCCTTCACCGCCGCGTTGGCGTTGGTCACGGCCTCTTCCAGCTGCTGGAAGATGGCCTTGCGGGCTTCCAGTTCGGTCGTCAGGGCTTCGACGTTCTTCACGCTGGTGGAGAAGCTGCGGATATTGTCGTCGGACATGACGCGGTTGATCCGGTTCAGCGCATCCACGGTCTGGGCCAGCACCGTGCCCGAACCGCTCAAGAGTTCGGCGATCGGCGACGGCTGGCTTTGCAGCACGGGCACGACATTGTCCGGATACTGATCCTTCAGCAGGGCGCTGTTGGGCGAGCCGGCGGTGATCTGGATGTAGTTCAGGCCGGTGATGCCTTGCGGCTCCAACTGTGCGCGCGAGGTCACGCGCACCGGGGTCGTGCCGTCCACGCGGACACGGGCGATCACCTGATCGCCGCGCTTGGTGTCGATGTTCAGGTCGGTGACCTCGCCGACGCGGATGCCGTTGAAATGCACCTCGCCGCCTTCGGACAGGCCGTTCACCGGCCCATAGAAGACGATGTCGTACATGTCGTAGTCGCTGTTGAACTGCAGCCGGGCCAGCCAGATTGTGAACACCGCCAAAGCCGCCAGAAGGGCGACGGTGGCAATGCCGACGGCGGCGTAATGTGCGTCTCTTTCCATGATCCGCTCTCCTCAGGCGGCAGACTTGGTGGCTGCGCGTCCGCGCGGCCCCAGGAAATATTCTTTGATCCACGGATGGTCGGAGCCTTCCAACTCCTGCACCGTGGCCTTTTCCACGACCCGCTTGTCCGCCAGCACCGCCACCTTGTCACAGATGGCGTAGAGCGTATCGAGGTCGTGGGTGATCAAGAAGACGGACAGACCCAGGTCGTCCGCCAGTTGCCGGATCAGATCGTCGAACGCGGTCGCGCCGATGGGATCCAGGCCCGCCGTAGGCTCATCAAGGAACACCAGCTCGGGATCCAGCGCGAGCGCGCGCGCCAACCCGGCCCGCTTCTTCATACCGCCCGACAGTTCGGCCGGCTTCAGATGGTGGTGCTCCGGCTTCAAACCGACCATGGCGATCTTGAGCTCGGCCAGCTCATAGATGATCGATTTGGGCAGTTTGGTGTGTTCGACCAAAGGTGAAGCCACGTTCTCCAGCACGCTCAGCGAAGAGAACAGCGCACCCTGCTGGAACAGGATGCCGGTGCGCTTTTCGATGTCGGCCGCCTCAGCCTTGGTCAGGTTCGCCCGGTCGTAACCCAGCACCTTCACCGACCCGCCTTCCGGCTCCTTCAAGCCGATGATGGTGTTCAGCAGCACGGTCTTGCCCGCGCCCGATCCGCCGACGACGCCCAGGACTTCGCCGCGCACCAGGTCGAGGTCGAGGTTCTCGTGGATGGTGCGCTCGCCGAACTGACTCAGCAGGCCGCGCACCTCGATCAGGTTTTCTGGCGCCTCGGTCATATGTTCAGCTCTAGGAAGACCAGGGCGAACACGGCGTCCAGGAAGATGATGGCGAAGATGGCCTGCACCACGGCGGCCGTCACGCGGCGGCCGAGGCTTTCGACATCGCCGGCGACGGCCATGCCCTGACGGCATCCGATGGCGGCGATCACCAGGGCGAAGACGGGCGCCTTCACCAGCCCCACCATCAGATGCTGGGCCATGGTGCCGTCCTCGACCAGACGCTGGAAGAAGAAGGACGGGCCGAGGTTCAACGAGCTCCAGCACACGACCAGACCCCCGATAAGACCGCCGATCATGCCCATGAAGGTCAGCAGCGGCAGCATGATCACCAGCGACGCGACACGAGGAATAACAAGGGCCTGGAATGGATTGACGCCCATGACCTGCATGGCGTCGACCTCCTGGTTCATCCGCATCGATCCGATCTCGGCCGCAAAGGCCGAAGCCGAACGTCCAGCCAACAAGACAGAGGCGATGACCACTGCGAACTCACGGAACATGGCGACGCCGATCAGCTGAACCGCAAACACCTGGGCGCCGAAGTCGGTCAGCAAATCCACGCCGATGAAGGCGATGACCGCGCCGATGAAGAAGTTGGTGATCATGACGATCGGAATGGCGTCTAGCCCCGCGCGCTCGGCCTGACTGACCCAGGCCGGCCAGCGGATGCCGCCGGGATGTTTGGCGGCTTCCACCACGGCGGCCATCAGCCGACCCAAGAAGGCCAGCGACAACATGGCCTCTCCGCCGAAATCGTAAACGCCACGGCCGATCTTGGCGAAGGTGCGCACGAAGGCGCTGGGGCGTTTCGGCGCCGGGGCGCTTTGGCGCTCCAGAAGTTCGATCATGTGGTAGATACGACCGGCCTCGGGTCGGTCCTTCCACTGACTCTTGGACAGGCGGCCGCTTGAGGCCTGCACCAAGGCTAGCGCGCCGGCGGTATCGAAGCGACCGAGATCGGAGGTGTCGATGCTGGCGATATCGCGGCCTTCCAGATCGCGGCTCAGTTCCGTCGGCAGACGACCCAGCGCCGTGGTCGTCCAGTCGCCGGTCAGGCGCAGACGGGCCTCGCCATCTCTATCGACGATTTCGTATGCGGCCGTGTTCATCGCGCCCCTGAAGACCGGTCTGACATCGCGATTTTCCCCTGACCCTCTGAACAGACAGCCGAAATCTCTGCCGCGCTAATGGTCAAGCCGGCATTCGATGTCAACGCGCGATGACATTCGCGCGGATGTTTGTCGATCGACCGTGTCGAGATCGCCTCCCCCGGTGAAACGTCCAACGGTCACGCTGGCGCTGATGCCAAACGCGGCCGAACGGGATTCGTTCTCGCGTCACCTCATACGACGCTGCACGGCCGCCAGATCCTCAATGAACAACCGTCTCGCCTCGGACTTCGCCGCCTCGTCCGGCAGACGCAGCAGATAGGAGGGGTGAACCGTCAGTACGGCGGTCGATCCATCGCTCAGGTCGATCGGCGCGCCGCGTTCCTGCATCACGGCGGGCTTGCGACCCAGCAACGCCAGACCCGCCGTCGCCCCCAGGGCCAGCACGACTTGCGGCTTGATCAGCCTTCGCTCCGAGTCCAGCCACCAGCGGCAGGCTTGAACCTCGCCCGCATTCGGCGTCTTGTGCAGGCGACGCTTGCCGCGCGGCTCGTGTTTGAAGTGTTTGACCGCGTTGGTGACATAGACGTCGGATCGATCAATGCAGGCCTCGGCCAGGGCTGCGTTCAGCACCTGTCCCGCCGGCCCGATGAAGGCGCGGCCTGCCAGATCCTCCTGATCGCCCGGCTGTTCGCCGACGATCATCAGACGCGCCGACTTCGGCCCCTCCCCGCACACCCCTTGCGTCGCGTCGCGGTAAAGCGGGCAGCGGCGGCAGGCCTGAACGCCGCTGGCGACATCGTCGAGGTTTTCGGGCACGGCCTCGGCGTCGGGACGCGCCAAATGGAGGTCTGGCGCGACGGCGCGCGCGAAACGTGGATTGGGCTGAGGAAACGGCGCAGCGACCATGGTCTCGGTTCGAACCGACGAGGCCGCGACCAGTTCCGGGATCAACGCGGCTTCCGGCAGGTTCTTCCAATAGGACTTGGCCATCTCGCCCTGCATCGTCTTCACCTTCAGCCGCGCGGGATTGAAGGTCGAGGCGTAGTAGGTCTTCCAGAAATCCTCGATCTCGTCTTCGGCCGGCGCCATGTCGCGGGTGGCAGGCGGGCCGAACCGAAGTGCTTCGCCGTCCCAGAAGGCCGAGCCATCGGGCGTCAGGATCGACCAGCGCATGGTCGTGAACCGCCGTTGGAAGAAGGGCGCGGTCTTTTCCAGAACCCGATGCGGCGGCTCGAACCATGCGACCCAAGCCTCGCCCAATTCGTCATGCAACTGGCGAAAGCGAACGAAGGCCTTCATCTTGTGCGAGGCGCGGCTGACGTTCTTGACCCGCTCCAGCGCGTCGGCGACGTCCCGGTCCGAGATCACCTTGATCAGGTCCGGCTCATCCTTCAGCCGCCACAGCAGCCGATACATCAGATCGAAACGGTCGGCGGATCGGTGCAGGATCAGGTTTTGGGCCAGATCCACAAACTCTTTCGGTACGTTGAAAGCTCTGCGGTCATCCGGCGTCGGCGAAACTTCTTCAACAATCGGCTGATCGAACAGCCCGCCCTGTTCCACCGCCCCCGCCACGACGAACCGCGCCGCTGCAGGCTCCACACCCGCCAATCGAAACGCGCGCGCCGCCTTCCGCCAGCCGTCGAAGTCGGTCTCACCGTCCAGCGTCGCCACCGCCATCAGAACAGGCTCAACTGCTCGGGCGTGCGGCTGGTCACGCGCGCCTTCAGGTCCGCCGCATCCGTCAGTCCGCCTGGCGTCCAGTCCAGCGCCGTGATGAAGGGCCGAATCTTGGCCACCGATCGCGTCAGCCGTCCGACATCCTCCAGCCGCAGGGTCCGATAGCGGCGCACCGCAACGATCCGGTCCACCGCCTTCACGCCCAGCCCCGGCACCCGCAGCAGCATCTCGCGCGGCGCACGGTTCACATCGACGGGAAACTGCTCGCGCTTGTTCAAAGCCCAGGCCAGTTTGGGGTCGACCGCAAGATCGAGCATGCCGTTCGATGCGCCCTCGCCGATCTCCGGCGCGGAGAAGCCGTAGAACCGCATCAGCCAATCAGCCTGATACAGCCGATGCTCGCGCATCAGCGGCGGCTTGGACAGCGGCAGGATCGAACTGGAATCCGGGATCGGGCTGAATGCCGAATAGTAGACGCGGCGCAGGCCGTAACCGCCGTAGAGCGAGGCGCTGCGATCCAGGATTTCCGTATCCGGCGCGCCGTCGGCGCCGATGATCAGCTGGGTGCTCTGGCCGCCCGGCGCGAACTTCGGCGGTTTGATCTTTTCACGTTTGGCCGGCTTGGCCGCCTCGACGCCAAGACGCACCTGGCTCATTGCCTTCTTGATGACCCCAACATCCTTTTGCGGCGCCAGTCGTGCCAGCGCCTCGTCTCGTGGAAGTTCGATATTGGCCGACAGGCGATCGGCGTACAGTCCCGCCATTTCCACCAGCTTCGGATCCGCTTCCGGGATCAGCTTCAGATGAATATAGCCCCGGAAATCGTGGACTTCCCGCAGCGTCTTGGCCACCAGGACCAGTTGCTCCATCGTATAATCGCCGGATCGAATGATGCCGGACGACAGAAACAGGCCCTCGATATAGTTGCGCTTGTAGAAGTTGAGCGTCAGGTCGACGACCTCATCAACATCGAAGCGCGCGCGCTTCACATTCGACGAGACGCGATTGATGCAATAGGCGCAATCGTAGATGCAGAAGTTGGTCAGCAGGATCTTGAGCAGACTGATGCATCGACCGTCCGGTGTATAAGCGTGGCAGATGCCCATCCCCTCGGTCGAGCCGATCCCCTTGCCGCCGACGGAGTTTCGTTTCGACGTTCCGGACGACGAACACGAAGCGTCGTATTTGGCGGCGTCAGCCAGAACGGAAAGTTTTCGACGCAGATCTAGACGGGCCATTGTTCATGATACGTTCCAGAACGATATTTGGTCCAGCGTTGCCGTTTTCTTTTTTGAAACGACGACTTAACGCAGCAGATTGAGCAGCGACGTGCTCTTCAGCGAGTTGATGATCTGGGCCGAAGCCTCGATCGCCACCTGCGCCATCTGGAGATCGGTGATCGCCCGAGCCGGATCATAGCCGGACTTGTCCTGCATCATCTTCTGCAGGGCGGTCTTCTGATTTTCCTGGGCGTCCAGCGCCATCTCGACGTGGTTCTGGATCAGACCGTTTTTGGCCGTCTGGTTCGTCAGTCCCGCATTCGCCTTGTCCAGTTCGCCCATCTGCGCCTTCAAAAACGCGGTGACGTTGGCGTCGGGCTGTCCCGTCAGCGTGCCCGCGCCGGCTGGCGTATAGGTCACGCCGCCGACGGTCACCGCCGTGCCGTTCTGGAAGGCCTGAATGTTGCGAAACACCTCAGTCAGCGGCCCGCCGATCTCGCTGGCCAGAAACCCGGTCTCTACCGTGGTCTTCTCGTCGATGCGTGACTTCTGCTTCAAGGTGTCGTTGGAGAAGGTCGCGGCGGTAGACGGCGCCGCCGTCAAATCAGCCATGGTCGCGGCTGTGGCGGGAGCGATGTCGCTCTGGCCGCCCGCAAACAGGTACGAGCCCTGGTGTTCCGCATTCAGTCCCCCCTGCACAGTCTGATAGTTCAGACCGAGCTCGACCATCAGATTGTCGATCCGCCCGGCGGCCAGGCTGTTTGCGATGGCCTCGCGCGCAGCATTACCGCCCTCGTAGATGCGGCTCATGGCCAGATCCTGGGCGCTCAGCCGCGCCTTAACGGCCTCGCCGGTGGAGATGAAGCCCTCCAGTCGCGCCTGGGTCGACGTCAGGCTGGTCAGCTGTTCGGCGCCCCGGCCATAGCCGGACATGTCGGTGGCGATCTTCTCGCTATCGATCCGCTCCTGCGCCTGCTGCGCGCGGCCTTGCGCGTTCATCAGGCTAAGCAAAGCCGACTGGTAGTTCCCGTGGGTCGCGACGCGCGTCATTGCAGGATTCCGATCAGTACGTCGTACATATCTTTGCTCGCCTGGATCAGGCGCGCAGAGGCGTTATAGGCTTGCTGGAACGTTGTCATATTGACCAGTTCCTCGTCCATGTTCACGCCTTCGGCCGAGGTGCGGCGACTGTCCGCCTCCTTGGCCAGGGCGCTTGCCGTTTCGCTGCGGGTCTTGGCGGCCGAGGCCTTGCCGCCGATCTCGCCGGCAAAGTCCGCCGCATAGGACGACAGGGTCTTGGTCCCGCCGGCATTGCCGCCGGCTGCGGCGAAGGCGACGTTCTTCTTGCCCACATCCCCCAGCGCCAGGCCGCCGCGCCCATCGTTCTTGCTCAGCGCCGACGTCCCCGCCGCGGCCGACAGGTTCAGTTGCGCTAGGGCCAGCTTTCCGGGGTCCTGCTGGATGTCGCTGCGCACCGTATAGGCGCCCGCCCGCGTCGACCCGGTCGCGCCCAGGCCGAAAAGTTGCGACATTGAAACGCCGGACGGATCTTGGGTCGTATTGTCCTTCACGACGCTAATCGACGTCGCAGACGGGTCGTAGGCTTTGAAGGACAGCTTGCCCGCCGCATCCAGGCTGAAGGCGCCATAGCGGCCGACGCCGGTGATGGGATCGTTCAGCGCGCCCAGCATCTCGCCCATCGTTCCCGTTCCGGCGGGCACGGACACGGTGATGTCACGAAGACGCGCCCCGGACGGACCGGCAAAGCGCAAGGTCAGGCTCTCGCCCGGATCGAACCCATGCTGAGACGTCAGGGTTAGGCCCGTCTCGTAGAAGGTCGGCGTCGTCGTGGCGACCAGGTCGTTCAGCCCGAACCAGTGCGAAAATCCGCGCCCGCCCTTCGTGCTGGGCGAGGTCGCGTCGTCGGCGATGGCCACACCGTTTCCGCCCGCCCCGTCCAGGCGCAGTTGGCCGTCCGAGAAGCTCGCCGTCGCTGTGCCGCCCAGTTGGGCGTTCAGCACGCTGAGGAAGGTGGTCGGATCCGCGGCGGCGCCGTTGATCGTCATCGTGCCGCCGGAAAAGACGATCCGGGCCGAGGCCTGCACCACGCCCGACGCATTGACCGCCGAGATGGTCGTCGTGCCGGTGAAGCCGGTCAGGGCGTTCTCCAGCGACTGGCCGGTGTTGCGCCCCGTCAAGGTGGTCGGTGCAGGAACGCTGCTGTTTGCGTTATGGGCGCGGTTCAGTTCGTCCGCGAGTTTGGCCGTCAACTCACCCAGGCGCGCGGCGGCCGCCGGCGCATCGACATCGCGCATCTCGACCAGACCCCGGATCTGACCGGACGACACGCCGTCCAACAGCGGCCAGCGCGTGCCGCTGGGCTCGGTGATCATGATGTCCGAGAAGGCCGTCATGGCGTCCACAGTGCCGGCCGCCTGGTACGACAGCGTCGCCGCCCCCTCGCCCACCAGGGTCGTGCCTGTGTTGGTGCGCAGCGTCACGCCGCCGTTGGAGCGGGCCTCGACCTTCACATCCATATATTTGGACAGTTCGTTGATCAGGCCGAGCTGAGCGTTATGGGCGCCCGTCACATCCTCGTTCGTCACCGTGCCGGCGGCGATGGTCTTGTTCAGCTTGGCGATCTGTTCCAGCAGAGGATTGACCGTCTCGACCGCGCTCAGCAGCCGGCCGTCCGCCTCCTGACGCGCCGATTGGATCTGTGACGCGATGCCGGCGGCCTGATTGAAGATCGCCTGGGTCTTATAGATCGTGTCCTGACGCCCGGCCGAGGACGTCGGGCTTTCGGCCAGGGTCGCATAGGTGGCGAACAGCTTGTCGACCTGGGCGAAGAAATTGGTGTCGCTGCTGGGATCGCCGAACTGGTTCTGGATCTGGTCGTACAGTTCATAGCGCACGGTCTGGCGCGCGGCGTCCGCCCCGGCGCTGAGGCTGGCCGCCTGCAGGAAACGGTCTGTCGCCAGACGCACCCGCGTGACGTCGACACCCGAACCATAGCCATTGGTGACGGCGGCCGACTGATCGGCGACCTTGCGGATGTATCCGGGCGTATCGACGTTGGCGATATTGTCGGCGGTGACACGCAACTGCGACTGGGCGGTCTTCAGCCCTGAGGTCGCAATGTTCATGATCGAGTTCAGCGACATTGACGCGTCTCCCCCGCCCTACCCGGCAACCGCTGCATCGCGACGCGCAGTTCTTGCCCAGCCACGCGCCGCGCCCGCTCGCATAAAGCGTTGTTTTTCCACAGGATCGCTGATCGGGCGGCCGTCATGATGGGAAAGACGCGCAAAGGTCGGGCCAATCGGATTGCGGGCATGCCGCGCGTCACTGATCGGCAGCGTGCGAAGCCGGGCAAAAAGTGGCGAGAGCGCGGCAATAACGACCGCCGCGCCGCGGACCCGTCGACCCCGACCCTGTTCTTTGCATTGTTTTTGCTCGCTTATTTTCTTGGCCCGGCCCTTGCGTCGAGGGCGGCGAACTCTTGGGCGCAGCAGGCGCCGTCGTCGCTCCTTACGAAAGCCGCCGCGCTTCCATGTCCACCGCTTCCGCCCTGCTCGCGCCTGCCGCTCTGGTTTCGACCGGAACGTCGGCTGCCGCGTTGGGCGCAGAGTCAGCCGATGCGGGCCTGTTCTCCAGCAAGATCGCCGATGCGCTGAATGCGGGCGTCCACGGCGCGCCTGTCGAACGGATGACGCCCGGCCGTCTGACGGGCGCTCGGTCGTTGGGCGTCATCATGGCCCAGCCCATGACGGCCGAGCCGGGCACCGACACGCCGGCCCCGACAACCGAAAGCGTCTCTACGATCTTGGGCGAGATAGCAGACTCCGCAGCTCAGCCTTCCCTTGCCGACAAGCAGCAGATCGGCACGGACACGGCCGCGAATGATGACGATACCCCTGACCTCGTCGCCGCAACGCCGTTTACAGCCGCGCAACTGACGCCGGCCGTTCCGGTCGCTCAATCGATCGTCGTCGCTGGCTCGCTGGCCGTTTCCGAGGGTGCGGCGGAAATCCTTGTCGAACCGAAAGCTCGCCAAAACCTGACGTCAGCCGAAGTCGTTGCGCCAGAGGCCGCGACGTCCGCGCCGATGGTCGCTACGACTGGCCGTTCTGAAACGGATATGGCGGGCAAGCCTGCGTCATCACCTGGCGAACAGGAAGTCGAAGCGCGGCAAGCCTTGACTGCTGCGACCGCTCAAACGGTTCTGTCCGAACTCAGCGAAATCCTGACCACCGAGGCGCCGGTTTCTTCTTCAACCGTGACAAGGACCGCGGCTGAAGTTGGGACTGACAAGGCCCCAACCGCCTCCGCTCAGACGGTGACGGTGAGCGATAGTCCAAAGCCTGCCGTTACTGTCATGGCTGATGCCGGGCTGCACGCGAACGACGCGGCGACGCCGGCGACCGCCACAACGATCCAGACCGCCGTCGCCAATACCGACAAACCGGCCGCTCCCTCGCCCATAGCGCAGTCCCTGGCGGCCGCTCAGATCCCGGCCGCTCAGGTCCAAATCGCCGTCAACGCAACGACGTCCAAGCCCTCCGCCATAGCCCCCGCCGACGTCGTCGCAGCCCTCACCGAAGCGGCTTCCGAACAGTCGACAGAGACTGCCCCGGCCGACACATTGAAGCCGCCGACCTTGCTGCAGGTTGCTGCCCCCCTGCGCGGCAATCTCCATGGCGCTCTGGACCAGACCGGGGAAACCGCCGTTCCTGCGGTTCAAAGAGCGACGACCGAAGACGCCACGCCTTCCAGCGCCGTGATCCAAGTCGCCGCCAAGCCGGCGTCGCCATCCGCCAAGGCAGTCGAGCCCGCGATTGCCGGCGTCGCCGCACCGGAGCCGGCCTCGCCCGAAGCCCCTACAGCAAGCCCCGCGCCGGCTGATGCGCAGCCTGCTCAACAGGCTGCCGTGTCCAGCCATGCTCAGGGCCTGCCCACCCTGTCACGCGCCACCGTCGAGACCACCGCCCAACTCGCCGCGCAAATGGCCCGCAAGCTCGAAGGCCGTTCGACCCGGTTCGACATGGTGCTGACGCCCGAAGATCTGGGCCGCGTCGATGTCAGCCTGGAGATCGGCAAGGACGGCCAGTTGTCCGCTCGTCTGGCCTTCGACAATCCCGCCGCCGCCGCCGATCTGAAGGGTCGCGCCGATGAACTGCGTCGCCAGCTTCAGGAGGCCGGCTTCCAAGTCGCGGGCGACGCGCTCGACTTCTCGCAACGCGATCCATCTGCGGGCGGCGGCGCCTTCGAGCGCCAGCAGCAGCGCAACGCCCTGTTCGCCGGCGGCTCTCGTCTGGCGGCCCAAGCCGACATGCCCATCATCCCGGCACCCGGCGCCTGGATCAACCATTCCCTGACGCCTGACCGCGTCGATCTGAAGGTCTGACCCCATGGTCGACGCCGTCACAACCTCCGCCGCAGCGGGCCGCATCACCGGCGGCACCAAGGCCTTGGCCTCGAACTTCGAGACCTTCCTGACCCTGCTGACCACCCAGATGAAGAACCAGGATCCGCTGTCGCCGCTGGACTCTAACCAGTTCACGGCCCAGCTGACACAGATGGCCGGCGTGGAGCAGCAACTGCTGACCAACGACCTGCTGACCAGCCTGCTGGCCGCACAGGCCGGAGGCGGGCTGGACAACGCCGCCAACTACATCGGCAAGAGCGTCACCGCCGCCTGGACCGCGACCGAATTCAACGACGGCAAGGCCACCTGGGCCTACGAACTGGGCGCCGACGCCGACAAGGCCACATTGCAAGTCGTGGACAGCAAGGGCGCCGTCGTCTGGGAAGGCCCGGCGCCCGACAAGAAGTCCGGCCTGCACACCTTCTCCTGGGACGGCAAGCTGAAGGACGGCGGCACGGCCGAGGACGGCGGCGTCTATACGCTGAAAGTCGCCGCTACCGACGCTGCCGGCGCCAAGGTCGACGCCCAAGCCCTGATCCAGGGCCGGGTCACCGGCGTCGAGATGTACAACGGTGCGCCGTACCTAGTGATCGGCGACTCCATCCTTCCGCTTTCGACCGTGATCTCGCTGAACGAGATCAAGGCCCAGGCGGCCAACGATACCGACGATACGGAGAATCCGAACGTCCCCACCGAGGAGGCGGCCGCATGATGCGATCCGCCGCCTTCCCGATGACCTCTATTTAAGGAGCGTTCTTCCATGAGCCTCAACAGTGCAATGCTGGCAGGCGTGTCCGGCCTGGCCGCCAACTCCGCCGCCCTGGCGGCGATCTCCCAGAACATCGCCAACGTGAATACCGTCGGCTACAAGCGCACGGCCAGCGAGTTCCAGACCCTGGTCAACAGCCAGACCGCATCGGGCGGCAGCTACTCGGCCGGCGGCGTGACCACCAACACCCGCTCCTACGTCAGCCAGGAAGGTCAGCTTCAGCGCACGACCTCCAGCACCGACCTCGCCGTCAACGGTCAGGGCTTCTTCGTCACCACGACCCAGGCCGAGAACGTCGGCGCGACCGACACCCGCCTGTTCACCCGCGCCGGCGCCTTCACCGTCGACAAGCAGGGCTATCTGAAGAACAGCGCCGGCCTGTATCTTCAAGGCTGGCCAGTGGACTCCAACGGCGAGATCTCGACCGATCCGTCCGATCTGTCGCGCCTGCGCTCGATCAACATCGGCTCGGTCGGCGGCACCGCCGAACCGACCACTCGCGTCCAGATCAACGCCAACCTGCGTTCGAGCCAGGAATCGTCCTCGGCCGCCAGCGCCCAATCCTACAAGGGCGTGTCCGATACGGCGACGCCGGCCGTGACCCACGACGTGTCGGTCCGCTACACCCGCACCGGCGCCAACAGCCACGATCTGGTGATCAAGTCCGGTTCGCAGAAGGTCGACGCCTCGGCGACCTTCGACCCGACCACCGGCGCCATCACTGGACTGACCATCAACGGCGCGAACGCCGGCTCGGCGACCGCGATCGGCACGCCGCCGACCCAGATCCAGTTCACGCCGGCCAGCGGCCCCGCCTATACGCTCAACCTTTCGGACGTCGGCCTGGGCAACGAAAACGTCGCCAAGACGAAGTACGACCCGTCGGTCAACTCCATGGCGATGTACAACGCTGACGACGACAACCCTGTCGGCGTGAAGCCCGACTTCAAGATGAACATTCCGGTTTCGGACTCCAAGGGCGGCCAGCGCAACCTGGAACTCCGCTTCCTGAAGAGCGACGAACCGAACATCTGGTATGCGGAAATCGTTTCCGTGCCGGCCAGCGACGTGATCGCGGGCGCACCCTACGCCAACGGCCAGATCAAGACCGGCAAGATCGCCTTCACGCCGTCGGGTCGCCTGGACGTCGACACGATGAAGGCCTGGCCAGCAGGCACGGGTCTGTTCGACGACCCCACCATGGCGACGCTGGACTTCGGCAAGTCCGATCCGAACAATCTGACCATGCCGGCCGGTCAGGTGGCGTGGGCTGACGGTCTGGGCATCGCCGCCCAAGCCGTCACGCTGGACCTCAACACCTCGGCCGGTGGCCTCAGCCAGCTGAACACGGCCTCGGTCGTCCAGTCGACGGTCACTAACGGCACGGCGTTCGGCAATCTGAGCGAGATCAAGATCGACGAAGGCGGCTTCGTCACCGCCATCTTCGACAACGGCGTCATGCGCCGCATCGCCCAGGTCGCGGTCGCCACCTTCCCCAGCCCCGACAGTCTGCGTGAAGTGTCCGGCAACGCCTATGCCGTCAGCCTCCAGTCGGGCACCTTTAACCTGAAGGCGGCGGGAACGGGCGGCGCGGGCGAGATCGCGGCCAAGCAGCTGGAGTCCTCGACCGTCGATCTGTCGGCCGAGTTCACGGGCCTGATCACCACCCAGCGCGCCTATTCCGCCTCGTCCAAAATCATCACCACGGCCGATGAAATGCTGGCCGAGCTGATCAACATCAAACGCTGATCGGCGAGTAAGTAAGCGTTAGTCTCGATGAATCGTCGCGCAAGCAAGGTTTACAGAGTCGTTCAGGGAGGGGCGGAAGTTATCCGTTCCTTCACCACGACCCTTAAACGGACCTTAGTCGGGGACGCCTACCTTCATGACACTACGGTGTTGGTGAAAGAGGCATAAGCCCATGTTGCAAGAGCGACGCCTTAATAGCAAAGGCGAACAATACGTGGTCGGACCGACTGGCACGCCCCTGACCCTCAACGACCTGCCGCCGTCCAACACGGACCGGTGGGTGATCCGGCGCAAGGCCGAGGTCGTCGCCGCCGTTCGCGGCGTGTCTCGCACCGATGCGGACTTCTTCCCGCTGACGGTCGGCAACACCCTGCTGGGCGGCGGCTTCTCGTCGCGCCTGAACCAGGAAATCCGCATCAAGCGCGGTCTGTCCTACGGCGCCTCGTCGTCGCTGGGCGCGCGGGCGGATGCGGGCCTGTTCACGGCCTCGACCCAGACCAAGAACGAGACCGCCGACGAGGTCGCCGATCTGATCCTGGCCGAGATCGCCAAGCTGGGAACCGAGACCCCGACCCAGGCCGATCTGGCCCCGCGCCGCGCCACCCTGATCGGCGGCTTCGGCCGCTCGCTGGAGACGGTGGACGGCCTGGGCGCCCTGGTCGCCAACCTGGCGCTCTATGATCTGCCGATGAGCGATCTGGCCGACTACGCCGGCCGGGTCCGCGCCGTCACGCCCGAACAGGTCGAGGCCGCCTTCGCTGAACACCTGCCGGTCAACCGCGCCAGCCTGGTCATCGTCGGCGACGGCTCCAAGTTCCTGGACGATCTGCGCGCCAAACACCCCAACCTCGAAGTCATCGAGGCCGGCGCCCTGAACCTGAACAACGGCTCGCTGAAGTAAGGCCGGATCGGCGCCCCCCTCCTTCCCTTGCGGCGAAGGAGGGGATCGGCCGCCAGCCGTCCTATTTTCAGGACCGAAGTCGTCTCTTTTCAGGGACTTTCGGTACACCGTCGACAATCATCCATACAGGCGTCGAACGGGGATATGATCCATCCCCGATCTTTGACATCGCGATCCCCACGCCGAGTCCTTGATTCTCAAGGTCGGGCCCGACCGGCCTCGACAATTGCACGCGGTCAATTCGAGCGCAGATTTATCCCTTCGATTTCCGTCTCCTGGCGCCAAATTGCACGCCATTGCACCCTTTTCGTCGGGTGCAATGTCCGTCCGCTAGACCGACAGACACACCACCTGGGCCACGCGCAGGTCGCGCCTCAGCCGGTTGGCTACCTGGCCGTAATCCTCGGTCGTGATGGTCTGGCCGCGCGCATCGTCGGCTGGCGTCTGTTCGCCGCGAATGGCCGGCCCGAAGGTTTCGGGCGCCGTCGTATAGATCCGGCCCCGCCTCGGCGCCTCGGCGATGGTGACGCCCACGACGCGGCCCTGCGCATCCAGGGCCGGCGCGCCGGACAGACCCGACAACGTGCCCTCAAGCCCGTTGGTGCGTCCGACCTCGGCCCAGGACAGCACCGGCTCGTCGCGCGCGCCGCGCCCGAAGACCTTCAGCGTCTCGCGCCCCAGCAGGCGTGATGTCACCTCGCCGGGACGCCCCTGAGGAAAGCCCGGATGGAAGGCGCGCTGACCCTTGCGCAGCGGCGCCTCGACCGCCACCGGCAGCGCTGCGGGACCGCCGTCG
>NZ_DLTK01000019.1:0-2588 GCF_002500885.1 Brevundimonas sp. UBA7838 | reverse complement strand
TGGTCGTCCAGCGCGGCGCCGACCGGTCGCACGCCGGGCGTGACGATCAGGAAGTCAGGCCGGCCCGCCTCGACCGCCAGAGCGCGGGCACGCGCCGCCTCATGCGGGCTGGAGACGACGCCGTCGATCCCGGCCTCAAGCGCCTGCCGCACGCGCCGCTCGACCAGATCGGCCGGCGACAGGCTGTGGTCGTCGGCGGCCAAATCCTCGGCCGTCAGACTGGTCAGGACCGTAACCCCCAGCACCTTCATCTTCGAACCCGCCGCGCCGCGCGCCGCCGCCGCCATAACCTGGGGCCGCGCATGGACCGTCAGCAGGTCGCAGTCGGCACCCGCCAGATTCGCCGTCGCCTTCTCTACGGTCGCGCCTATGTCGTGCAGCTTCCAGTCCAGAAAGATCTTCCGACCCTGCGCCTTCAGCTCACGCGCCAGCGCCATGCCGTCGACCGCGAACAGTTGCAGTCCGACCTTGTAGAAGCCGATCGCATCGCCGATCCGCTCGGCCAGGGCGGCCGCCTCGGCCGTCGTCGGCACGTCCAGGGCGCAGATGATCCGCTCGTCGAGCGCACGATCGGAGGCGGTTTGGGGATCGGTCATCGACGGACTCGCGCTGAGCGGCTATGCCGGACACGAGGGCGCGTCGGCAGGGCGGCGTGATGGATTGAGGGCGAGGGCAGGCGATGAACGCAGTCGATTTGGGTGTCAACCTGTTCGTGACCCTGTTCGCCTTGCTGGACCCGATCGGTAATCTGCCGATCTTCGCCGCCGCGACGGCCGGGGCGACCCTGAGGCAGCGGATTTCGGTCTCGGCCCTGATCTGCGCCTTCGCCGCCGTCTTCCTGGCCTTCTTCCTGTTCACGGGCCTGGGCCTGTTGCAGTTTTTCGGCATTTCGCTGGCGGCGTTCCGCATCGCCGGGGGCATTCTGCTGCTGTTCCTTGGCCTGGACATGGCGCGCGGCGACTTCCTGGCCATGTTCGCGGACAAGGATGCGCTGGCGGATTCCAAGGACGTGCGCGGCTATGCCCGCAGGCGGTTCCAGCGCCTGGTCGTGCCCTTCGCCATTCCGCTTATGATCGGCCCCGGCGCCATTTCGGCGGTGATCATCCAGGCGGGCGAGGCGGCCAAGCTGGGCTATGCCGGGACCATGGGGTCGCTGGTGGCGATCGCGGCGGCCTGCGCCGTCTCCTTCGTCTGTTTCGCCCTGACCGGGTCGCTCAGCCGCCTGTTGGGCGAGGTCGGCATGGCGATCATCGTCAAGGTGCTGGGCCTGATCCTGTGCGCCCTGGCGATCCAGTTCATCCTGCTGGGCCTGGGCGAGGCCATCCCCGGCATGATCTCCGGCGCCGTGACGACGCCCTATCCGGCGACGAAATAAGGGGTCAGTCCGCGTCGTCCTCGATGGCGTGGATGTCATCGTCGGTCAGACCGAGGTGGTGGCCGATCTCATGGATCAGGACGTGGGCGATCAGTTCGCCGATCCCCACGTCGCCGCGCTCGCACCATTCGTCCAGGATGGGACGGCGATAAAGGAAGACCCGCGACGGCTCGGCCGCCGGGCCCAGGCTGTCGCGCCGGCCGATGTCCACGCCGTGATACAGGCCCGTCAGCTCGAACGGATCCTCGATCTCCATCTCGGCCAGCGTCGCTTCGTCGGCGAAGTCGTCGATGCGGATGACCACCTCGCCCGCCGCGTCTTTGAACGGTCCGGGCAGGGCGTCGAACGCCTCCTGCGCCAGGCGGGCGAAGTCGTCGAGGGAGGGGGCGATCGGGTCGGTCATGCCCGCGATATCGCCGCCCGGTCGCTTCGCCGCAACGGGGCGCGATGACGCGATCACGAGAATGCCGCTTTTTCGCGCGCTTGGAGTATGGTTAGCGAATCGGGGCTGAGACTCTTCTCCAGGGACACGAATGGCCGAGGCCGACATCGCCTATGTCGCCACAGCGGGCGCAGCCGGACTGGCCATGGCCGTCAGCGCCTGGGCCTTGCTGCTGCGTGGGCGGTTGCATGAGACCGCCGTCGCCGCCGAGCGCGAGCGGGTCGAGGCCCTGGCCGACCTCAGCCGCCATGACGCCATGCTGCGGGCCTTCGACGACGTCAGCCTGGCCCTGACGCCGGACGGGCAGGCGGCCGGTCTGCCGATCGGTTCGGCCGAACTGATCGCGCGGCTGGCGGGTGAGGACGCCGAGGCCGGCGCCGCCGTCCTGAACAAACTCCGGATCACCCACGGCGCTCTGATCGACGCCCTGGTTTTCGAAGGTCAGGCGTTCGAAGGTCTGGTCGCGCTGGACGATGTGGAGCCCTGGCGGATCGAGGGACGGGTCGCGGGCGGTTCGGCCTGGCTGCGGCTGTCGCCCGCCTCGCGCTTCACCCTGACCGGCGCTGATGCGACCGAAAGCGGCCTGGCCCTTTTGGGCGACGCCTCGCCGACCCCGACCTGGGTCGTGGACGGGACCGGCAAACTGGCCTGGGCCAACCGCGCCTGGCTGAACGAGACCAATGCCGAGAGCATCGACGACGCCGTCGAAAAGGGCGTGTCCTTCGACCGCGGCGCCGATGCCCTGGTCGCCGAGGCCGCGCGTCTGGGCGC
>NZ_DLTK01000112.1:0-33762 GCF_002500885.1 Brevundimonas sp. UBA7838 | reverse complement strand
TCGCCCTGACGGACGCCGATCTGGCGCCAGGCGACGCCGAGGGCTGCGTCGGCGCGATCGGCTGATCTGACAGGGCCGCATCCGGCAAACGGATGCGGCCATTGTCGTTTCAGACCGCCATATTGTCGATCAGTCGCGTCTTGCCCAGCCAGGCGGCGGCCAAGATGCGGGCGGGGGCGTCGACGATGTCGTTGCGGAACGGCGTCAGGTCCTCGGCGTGGCGGATGGCGACGTAATCGACCCGATCAAATCCGGCTTTGAGAAGGGCGGCATAGGCTTCACGCTCGACGCCGGGCAGGGGGCGGCCGCTTGAGGCATGGACGCCGGCCTCCGCCAGAATGCCGTTCAGACGGCGGGCGGTTTCAAGCTCGGTCTCTGACAGGTAGGCGTTGCGCGAGGATAGGGCCAAGCCCCAGCCGTCCCGCTCCGTCGGCGCGCCGACGATCTCGACCGGCAGGTCCAAGTCGCGCACGAACCGACGAACGACCATCAGTTGTTGGTAGTCCTTCTCGCCGAAGACCGCGACATCGGGCTGGACCTGGTTGAACAGCTTGGTGACGACCAGGGCGACCCCGCCGAACATCTGAGGCCGGAAGTCGCCTTCCAGACCCAGCGCCGGGCCGGCGACGGCGACGGTTGTCGCAAAGCCTTCCGGATACATCTCGTCGGCTGAGGGCGCGAACATCAGGTGGCAGCCGGCGCCGGACAGCAGACGGGCGTCTTCCTCCTGCTGGCGAGGGTATTTGCCCAGATCCTCATGCGCCGCGAACTGGGTCGGATTGACGAAGTTGGAGGCGACGACGCGGTCGGCGCGGCGTGCGGCCTCGCGCACCAGGGTCAGATGGCCTTCATGCAGGGCGCCCATGGTCGGAACCATGCCGACGCTCAGGCCTTGACGTTTCCAGTCCCGGACGATCGCCCGCAGGTCGGCGACGGTGCGGACGACGGGGAGGGGGGCGGCGTCTATCATGATGAAGCGATTAACCTTTCCGCTTAAGCCTGTTGATGCACCAGACCGCAAAGTCTGGGCTCTAGGGTCGTGCTTATGACGCCCGCAGAAGCGACCCGTCCAGTTCTGATCGCCCTGGCTTTCGCCAGCAGCCTAGCCGTCGCCGGTTGTGGCGCGGTGGACAGCGATCCCCATCGGTTCAGCGCGATGGCCGACAACGTCGCGTCGATCGACATTCCGCTCTCGGCCGGTGATCGCGAAACCCGGCATGCCGTGGCTGAAAAGGCCGGACTGCGGCCTGTGCGCTTCACCCCCGTCAAGGTGGCGGTCATGGATCCCCACGCCATGTGGGACGCCCGAGACGTTCAGGCAGGCCTTCGCCCCGTCGGTGAGGATACCGGGCTGCGCGACGCGGTCGTTCGGGCTGCCTCGCCGGCGGTCGTGAAAGCCGTTGCGGATGAGGCGATCTCGCGGGTTCAGGCGCCCGTATTGCGTCCCGCCAGCCTCACGGCGGCGCCTGAAACCGGGAGAACGATCCAACTGGGCGCCTATTCCAGTGCGGCCGGCGCGCGTCAGGCTTGGGATCGGATGAAGGCCACGTCAGACCTATCGGGATTGTCGCCGATCTACCAAGAAGTCGAGGTGGACGGCCGACGGCTGACGCGGCTGAAGGTCGGACCGGTCTCGACCGAAACCGCCGCTGCGGTGTGCCGCTCCGCCGCTGTCGCCGACGCTTGGTGCGCGCGCAACAGCTGACCGACCCCGGTTCGCCGTCCACAGGTCTGCGTTAAGGTTCCGTTGACGTTTGGCCCGTTGAGGCCGAGTCTCGCCGGACCTAGGACCGCGCAGTCTGAGTCGCGCGGTCGGCACAGAGGATTCCCTCGAATGACGCAGCCGCATGTGATCGTACTCGGCAACGAAAAAGGCGGGGCGGGCAAGTCCACCCTGGCCATCCACATCGTGACCGGCCTGCTGCACGCCGGGCGCTCGGTGGCGATCATCGATCTGGACCTGCGCCAGCGTTCGATGCAGCGTTTCTTCCACAATCGTTTGGCCTGGCTGGCCGCGAACGGGCACGATCTGCCTCAGCCGTTCATTCCCGACATGGGCGACGGCAAGGCCCTGGCCAAGGCGGACGTGGCCGAACAGATCGCTACCTTCGAGCGCGCTTTCGATGAGGCCGCGGCGCGGGGCGTCGATTGCATCCTGATCGACACGCCCGGCGGGGACACGGCGGTGTCGAACGCTGCGCACGCCCGCGCTGACCAGATCGTGACGCCGATGAACGACAGCTTCGTCGATTTCGACCTGCTGGGCGATGTCGATCCGGTCACCCTGGAGCTGCTGAAGCCCTCGATCTATTCCGAGAGCGTCTGGGAGGCGCGCAAGCAGCGCGCCATCGCCCAGGGCCGTCACGCGACGATCGACTGGCTGGTGGTCACCAATCGTCTCGCCGTCGCGGAGGCCCGCAACCGCAAGCGTCTGGAAGAACGGATGACCAAGCTGGCCAAGCGCGTCGGCTTCCGCGTCGGTCCGGGCCTGCGCGACCGGGTCATCTATCGCGAACTGTTCCCGTTTGGCCTGACGGTGGCGGACCTGTCGAATGACATCCGGCCGGTCGCGGTGTCCCTGGCCCACGTCGCTGCGCGCCAGGAGATGCGCAATCTGATGATGGCGATGGGCCTGGAGCAGGTTCTCAGCCCTTTGGACGTGGCGGCCTGATCGCCTGATGGGGTTGATCTGGCTGGCCCTGGCGGCGATCGCCGTCTGGGCGCTGGTGCGGATGGGCCGGCAGACCGAGCGACGCGGACGGGGCCACTGGCGTGTGACGGCGACCTTACTGGGCGCGGTTCTGCTGGCGGGCGGCGCGCTGGCGGCGTTTCGTGGATCGTGGCTGACGGCGGCGGCGCTGGCCGGGGCAGGACTCTATCTGGCCTGGTCGTCCCGACTGCGGCCGAGCATCCGATCCGAACCCATCAGCGAGGCTGACGCCCGCGCCGTGCTTGGCGTCGGGCCAGCCGCGACCGAGGCGGAAATCCGCGCGGCCTGGAAACGCGCCATGGCCCGCGCCCACCCCGACAAGGGCGGAACGGCGGGGCTGGCGACGCGCGTCAACGCCGCGCGTGATCGGCTGCTCGCACAATACCGGCGCCGCTAGGCGGACTCAGGGCAGCATCTGCGGTCGTGAAATTGGTCCGACGCACAGGCACCCACCACCTCCGCTTGCCCTCGGGTAAGTCTGGGCTTACGGGTCCGCGCTCTTGATCAATGATTCAGGGAGCGGTCGATGACCCTCGCACTTCTGTTTCCGGGACAGGGCAGCCAAGCCGTCGGCATGGGGGCGCAGTTGGCCGACGCCTTCGCCTCCGCCCGCGACGTCTTCGCCGAGGTGGACGAGGCGCTGGGCCAGAAGCTGTCGGTGCTGATGCGCGAAGGCCCCGAGGATCAACTGACCCTGACCGAGAACGCCCAGCCTGCATTGATGGCGGTGTCCGTGGCGGCGATCCGGGCGTTGAAGGCCGAGTTCGGCTTTGACGTGGCGAGCGCGGCCTATGTGGCCGGTCACTCGCTGGGCGAATATTCGGCCCTGGCGGCCGCGGGGGCGATCTCGCTGTCGGACACGGCGCGGCTGCTGAAACTGCGTGGTCAGGCCATGCAGCGCGCGGTTCCGGTGGGGCAGGGGGCGATGGCCTCGCTGATCGGGCCCAAGACCGATCTGGCGCTGGCGGAAGCGGCGGCGGCGGCCGGTTCGGAAATCGGCGTCTGCGTGGTCGCCAATGACAACAACAACGGCAATATCGTCATCTCGGGCGAGAAGGCCGCTGTGGACCGGGCCATCGAGAAGGCCAAGGAACTGGGCGCGCGGGCGATCCCTCTGAACGTCTCGGCGCCCTTCCACTGCCCGCTGATGCAGCCGGCGGCCGACGAGATGGCCGCCGCCCTGGCCGAGGGGAAGATTGTCGCGCCGGTCGTGCCTGTCGTCGCCAACGTCCTGGCGCGGCCCGAGAGCGATCCGGAAGTCATCCGCCGCCTGCTGGTCGAACAGGTCACCGGCCGGGTGCGCTGGCGCGAGAGCATGGAATGGATGGCGACCGAAGGCGGCGTGACGCGCTTTGTCGAGATCGGCTCGGGCAAGGTGCTGACCGGCATGGCCAAGCGGATCGCGCCGGACGCCGAGGCCTTGCCGCTGAATACGCCCGAAGAGTTGGAAGCGTTCGCCAAGAGCTGACGCGGGACGCGTGGCGACGGCTTCGTCACGCGACTTTGCTTTTCCTCGCCACTCGACACTAATCACTCGCCACTTCGGAGAGACATAAATGTTCAATCTTGCAGGCAAGACCGCGCTGGTGACCGGTGCGACGGGCGGGATCGGCGGGGCGGTGGCGCGGGCGCTGCATACCCAGGGCGCGACCGTCGTGCTGTCGGGCACACGTGAGGCCGTGCTGGCCGATCTGGCCAAAGAGCTGGGGGAGCGGGCGCATTTCGCCACGGCGAACCTGTCGGATTCTGAGTCGGTCGATAATCTGGTCAACGCAGCCGAAACGGCGGCGGGCGCGCCGCTGGACATCCTGGTGGCCAATGCGGGCATCACCAAAGACGGCCTGCTGATGCGGATGAAGGACGAGGACTTCCAGTCGGTCCTGACCGTCAACCTGGAAAGCTATTTCCGCCTGACCCGCGCGGCGGTGAAGGGGATGATGAAGCGCCGTTCGGGGCGAATCATTGGCGTCACCTCTGTCGTCGGCGTGACCGGCAATCCGGGCCAGACGAACTATTCGGCGTCCAAGGCCGGCATGATCGGCTTTTCGAAGTCGCTGGCGCAGGAGGTCGGCTCGCGCGGCATCACCGTGAATTGCATCGCGCCGGGCTTCATCGCTTCGCCGATGACGGACGTGCTGAACGACCAGCAGCGCGAGACCATTCTGGGCCGGATTCCGGCAGGCCGGCTGGGTTCGGGCGACGAGATCGCCGCCGCCGCCGTCTATCTGTCGTCCGACGAAGCCGCCTATGTGACGGGCCAGACCCTGCATGTGAACGGCGGCATGGCGATGATTTAGGGGCTGCGGCCCTTATCACGTCGCGCAACAGACTATTTCCAGCCCGAAAGCCTGTGCTAAAGGGTTGAATGCGTCGGCGGTTCGGGCTTTCGGGCTTGCGTCGCCATCGCTGCCGTGAGACGGCGATTTCTGAGCTACCCCCGCCTCTACGGCGATTTTAAACAGGCAGAGAGACACTCATGTCCGACACCCTCGAGCGCGTTCGCAAGATCGTCATCGACCATCTGGACGCCGATCCGGACAAGGTCACCGAAAAGGCCAGCTTCATCGACGACCTGGGCGCCGACTCGCTCGACAACGTCGAGCTGGTGATGGCCTTCGAAGAAGAATTCGACATCGAGATCCCGGATGACGCCGCTGAGCACATCCAGACGGTCGGCGATGCGGTCAAGTTCATCGACGAAAAGTCGGCCGGCTGATCTCAGTCGCCGATATCGGCCGAACAGGCTGACGGTTCACAGGGCCGCCCGGCGCTCCTAGCGGAGACGCCCGGCGGCCTTTACTGTTTCTGACCCGCGCGAATCCGCAATGATTCCGAAGGGTCGGGCTGGAGATAAGGGAGCACGCACCATGCGCCGCGTCGTCGTTACGGGCATCGGTCTGCTGACCCCCCTGGGTTGGGGCGTCGAGAAGAGCTGGAAGGGCATCGTCGAGGGACGCTCGGGCATCGGCCCGATCACGTCGTTCGACACTACGGGTTATGGCTGCACCATCGCCGGCGAAGTGCCGAGCGTCGATGGACGCGGCGGCGGCGGCGAAGGCGACTTCGATCCCGAGAAGATCATGTCCGCCAAGGACAGGAAGCGTGTCGACGACTTTATCCTGTACGCCATCGCGGCGGCGGATGAGGCCTTGGCGGATGCCAACTGGAAGCCCGAGACGGACGAGGACAAGGAGCGCACCGGCGTAATGGTCGGCTCCGGCATCGGCGGCTTGGGCCCCATCGCCGATACGGCCATAGTGCTGAACGAGCAGGGCGTGCGTCGCGTGAGCCCCTTCTTCATCCCCAGCGCCCTGATCAACCTCGCCGGCGGCCAGATTTCGATCCGCCACGGCCTGAAGGGGCCGAACCACGCGGCGGTGACCGCCTGCGCCACCGGCGCCCATGCCATCGGCGATGCGGCCCGGATGATTGCGTTGGACGACGCGGACGTGATGGTGGCGGGCGGGGCCGAAAGCTCGGTCGTGCCGATCGGCATCGCGGGCTTCCTGGCCTGCAAGGCGCTGTGCACCGCCTATAACGACACGCCTGAAAAGGCGTCGCGTCCCTATGACCGCGGCCATGCGGGCTTTGTCATGGGCGAGGGCGCCGGCATCCTGGTGCTGGAAGAATACGAACACGCCAAGGCGCGCGGAGCCAAGATCTATGCCGAGGTCGTGGGCTACGGCATGAGCGGCGACGCCTATCACATCACCGCCCCGTCCGAGGACGGCGAAGGCGGGGTGCGGGCCATGAAGGCGGCGCTGAAGCGGGCCGGTCTGCAACCGTCAGACCTGGATTACGTCAACGCCCACGGCACCTCGACCATGGCCGACTGGATCGAGCTGAAGGGGATCGAGGGGCTGGTCGGGGATCATGCGCAGAATTTGACCGTCTCTTCGACCAAGTCGATGACCGGACACCTGCTGGGCGCGGCGGGCGCCATCGAGGCGGCCTTCTGCGTGCTGGCCATCCGCGATCAGATCGCGCCGCCGACGATCAATCTGGACGACCCCGAGATGGAGACGCCCATCGACCTGGTCCCCAACAAGGCCAAGCCGATGAAGATCGATGTGGCCATGTCCAACAGCTTCGGCTTCGGAGGCACAAACGCCTCGGTGATCTTCAAGAAGGTCGACTGAGATGTTCGGGCGCGGGCGGGTCGAGAAATCCAGCGGGCGGTCGGGCTTTACGGTATCGTTGCTGACCGCGTCCGCGACTTTCGGCCTGTTCCTGCTGGTGGCGCTGATCGCCGTCTGGGCGGTCTATTATGCGCCGGGACCGTCCGCGCGGCAGGGGCAGACGACGGTGGTCACCCTGCCCAGCGGGTCCGGCGTCTCCGCCATCGCCGCGCGGATGAAGGCGGCGGGTGTGATCCGTTCGACAGACCTGTTCCGTGCGGCGGCGACTCTGACCGGCGCGGATCGGCGGCTTAGAGCCGGCGAATACGAGGTGCCTTCCGGCACGTCCCTGGCCGGGGTGCTGAACCTGCTGGTCGAGGGGCGGGTGGTGCGCCATTTCGTGACCCTGCCGGAGGGCTGGTCGTCGTTGCAGGCGGTGGACATCCTGAACAAGGAAGCCGTGCTGACCGGGACGGTCGCCGAGACGCCCGAGGAAGGCAGCCTGTGGCCCGACACTTATGAAGTTTCGCGCGGCGACACGCGCCAGTCGGTGATCGACCGGATGCAGCGCGCGGCGACCGAGAACCTGCGTCTGCTGTGGAGCCAAAGGTCGCCCGCGACCGTGGCGCGCACGCCGGAAGAGGCGGTGATCCTGGCCTCCATCGTGGAGAAGGAGACCGCGCTGGCGGCGGAGCGACCGCGGGTGGCGGCGGTGTTCTCGAACCGTCTGCGGGCGGGGATGCGGCTGGAGAGCGATCCGACCATCGTCTACGGCGTGACCAAGGGTCGGCCGCTGGGACGGGGCATCCGGCGCTCGGAGTTGCTGGCCCCGACGCCGTGGAACACCTACCAGATCAACGGGCTGCCGCCGACGCCGATCGCCAATCCGGGCAAGGAGGCGGTCAAGGCTGTGTTGAACCCGCCGGCAGATCCGGCCCTGTTCTTCGTGGCGGATGGCTCCGGCGGACACGCCTTCGCCCTGACCTATGACGAGCATCTGCAAAACGTCGCGCGGTGGCGTCAGATCGAGCGCCAGAAGGCGGGCTTGCCGCCGGAAGCGACGCCGCCCGCTACGCCGGGAACGAGTGCGGCGCCGATGACGAGCGAGCCGGCCGCCACGGCGGTCGAGAACGGTCAGGCGACGATCACCCTTCCGGCCGGCGCGACGCAGGGGCCCCGATGAGCACGCTTTCCGGCATGACCGGCTTCGGCCGGGCCGACGGGGCCGGCGAAGGCTGGACCTGGTCGGTCGAGGCGCGCTCGGTCAACGGCCGCAATCTGGAGGTCCGGTTTCGCGGGCCGAACGGTTTCGACGGGCTGGAGCGCGCGGCCAAGGCGGCCGGCCAGGCGCGGTTCGCGCGGGGCCAGGTCACCATCGGCGTTCAGGCCAAGCGAGCCGAAGCCGGCGAGGCGGCGGTCACGATCAACGCCGCCGTGCTGGCGCGCTATCTGACGCTGGCGAACGAACTGGCCGAGGACGGCGCAACACCGCCGTCCGCCGACGGCCTGCTGGCCCTGCGCGGCGTGATCGAGGCCCCCGAAGAGGCGGACGATCCCGAGGCGCGGGCGGCGGTCGAGGCGGCCATGACCCGCACGGTCGAAGAGGCGCTGGATGCGCTGAAGGCGTCACGCCAGAACGAGGGCGCGCAACTGACGCCGGTGCTGGACGAATTCATCGCTCTGATCCAGGCGCTGGTCGCCCAGGCGGAAGGTGAGGCGGCGGCGCAGGTCGAGGCTATCCGCGATCGCTTCACCCGTCGAATCTCCGAACTGGCGCCCGATGCGCCGGGGCTTGAGGATCGGATCTTCCTGGAAGCGGCCGCCCTTGCGACCAAGGCCGACGTGCGCGAGGAGCTGGATCGGCTGACCGCCCATGTCGCCTCGGCGCGTCAGCTTGTGGCCTCGGCGCCCGCCGGCAGGAAACTCGACTTCCTGATGCAAGAATTCATGCGTGAGGCCAACACGCTGTGCTCGAAATCCGCTACGACCGCGCTCACCGGAATCGGCCTGGAGCTCAAGGCCGTCATCGAACAGTTGCGTGAGCAGGTCCAGAATGTCGAATGAACGAAGCCCCCGCCGGGGCGTCCTCCTGATCGTCGCCAGCCCGTCGGGCGCCGGCAAGACCTCGCTGTGCCGCCGGTTGATGGCCGATCATGGCGGGCTGGAGCTGTCGGTCTCCATGACCACGCGCGGCATCCGGCCGGGCGAGGTGCATGGGCGCGACTACAACTTCGTCGGCCATGACGAGTTTCAGCGCCTGATCGACGAGGACGCCTTCCTGGAATGGGCGGACGTCCACGGCAATCGCTACGGCAGCCCGCGCGGGCCTGTGGACAAGGCGCTGGCCGAAGGGCGCGACGTCCTGTTCGACATCGACTGGCAGGGCGCGCGCGACGTGGCCGAGAAATGCCCGGAGGACGCCGTGCGCGTCTTCATCCTGCCGCCCAGCCTGGAAGAGCTGCGTCGCCGTCTCGTCACCCGGTCACAGGATGCCGACGACGTGATCGAGCGCCGTGTGGCCAACGCCAAGGGTGAGATCGAACACTGCGACGCCTTCGACTATGTGCTGGTGAACGAGGACTTCGACCGTTCCTACGCCGAACTGGCCCACATTTATCACGCCGAGCGTTCGCGCCGGTTCAGGAACCTGTGGGTCGGCGACTACAAGGCCGCCCTGCTGAACGAAGCCGTCTGAATAGAAACAGCGCCACAGGCCATGGGGACCTGCGGCGCTGTGGGTACTCAACGCTACGCTACTGATGCTGTTTTGCCGGGAAGGAGATTTCGGACGGTAAACACAGCGATAGGGACTATTCCGTAGCTGCCCACTGCTCAGGTTTACGTCCTGTTCGTCCTCTTGACCTAACGTCAGGTGGTGAACGGGGGTGTCATGGGTTTTCTTCATTCGATCGCGCCTCTTTTGGCCACCAGCGCCAAGGAGAGGGTCAGGCAGGTTCCTGTCAGGCTTCTGCTCGCCGCCTTGGTCGGTTGGGCCATGAATGAAGCCGGAATGCTGCGATGGGTCCCGCTGTGGCTGGCGGTCGCGGTCTTGGTGCAGGCATTCGAACTCTGGGCCATGGCGCCGTTCAGACGCGCCGAGGCGTCACAGAGCCCGCTTGCCGTGTTTGTCGCCCTGGCGTCCACCACCGTGATGGCGACCACCTATGCCGCGATGGGTCTGATCATCTGGTCCACCAACCATCCGGCGCTGGTCACGCTCGCCGCCCTGACGATGGCAGGCGGGCTGTTGACCAACGTCGCGTCCGGCATCGCCTCGCGTCGAATCTTCTTCATCGGTGGCAGTCCCTATCTGGCGGCGCTGGCCTTGATGCCGGTGATCAAGGTGATGCAGGGCGATACACGCGGGGTCGTGGTCATGACCCTGTCCGCCGTCCTGTTCGTCGGCATGGTGCTGAACATCTATTGGCGGGTGCACGGATCACGTGAAGCCGAGGTGAAATCTCGGGCGGAGGCGGAGGCGCGGCTGGAACAGGCGCAGGCGGCCATGGCCGATCGCGCGGCGATGGCGGCGATCGTCAGCCACGAACTGCGCACGCCCGTCAGCGCGATCCTGGCCGGCGCCCATGTTATTCGCGACGGCAAGTTGAAGGAACACCGCGTAGAGACGGCAAATCTGATCATCGACGCCGGACGATTGATGACCGGCATGCTCAACGACCTTCTGGACCACTCCAAGATGGAGGCCGGCGCCATGGCGATGGAAAGCCGCGACTTCGAACTGGGCGATTTGATGCGCGATACGGTGCGGTTCTGGGCGGCGCCGGCGGCGGACAAGGGGCTGACGCTGGCGATGTCGGGCGTGGACGGCGAGGCGGTGTGGCTTCGCGGCGATCCCTATCGTCTGCGCCAGATCATCAACAACCTGGTGTCCAACGCGATCAAGTTCACACCGTCGGGCGCGATCCGTCTCGAGGCGTCGGCGCCGGGCGGGGACGGCAAGCATTGTTTGACCCTGACCGTGATCGACCAAGGCGCGGGCATTGCGCCCGAGGCGATGAGCCGGCTGTTCACCCCCTTCGCGCAGGGGTCCGCGGAGGTAGCGCGTACCTATGGCGGGACGGGCTTGGGCCTGACCGTCAGTCGTGAACTGGCGCGGTTGATGGGCGGCGACCTGACGGTCGAGAGCACGCCGGGGCAGGGCGCGGCCTTCACCCTATGTGTCGATCTGCCGGCGGGTCAGCCGACGCAGGCTTTGGACGGGCAGGAGACGGCGGCGCCCGTTCTGGCCCGGCGGCTTCGCGTCTTGGCCGTCGACGATCACGAGATCAATCGCCGCACCATCTCGCTGGTGCTTCAACCGCTGGATGTCGATCTGACCACGGCCTCGGACGGCCATCTGGCGCTGGCGCTGCTGTCGGAGAAGGCGTTCGACGTGGTGCTGATGGATGTGAACATGCCGGGCATCGACGGCAACGAGACGACACGGCGCTTGCGCGCATCGGACGGGCCAAATGCCGCGGCCCCGGTGATCGGGTTCAGCGCGGGCACGGAGGCCGAACAGGTGCAGGCATGCTATGCGGCCGGCATGACGGACTGGTTGGCCAAGCCGCTGGAGCCGAAGAAGCTCTACGACGCCTTGCACCGGGCGACCTCGGCCGCGGCGCAGGCCAAGGCGGCCTAAGTTAAGGCTGCAAACCAGGGGCGTAGGCGGCTCAAGGCGTCTTCGATCTCCGGCGTCGAGACGGCGAAGCTGAAACGGATGAAATGGTGGCCTTCGACAGGGTCGAAGTCGACGCCGGGCGCGGTGGCGACGCCGGTGTCGCGCAGCAACTGCTCGCAGAACGCCACGCTGTCGTTTGTGAGATGGCCGATGTCGGCCCAGATATAGAAGGCGCCGTCCGGCGGCGCGATCTTGCGCAGACCGAGCGCTGGCAAGGCCTCCAGCATGAGTTGGCGGTTGCGGGCGTAGGTCTGGATATGGCTTTCCAGCTCATCGATCGCGTCCATGGCGACCAGACCGGCATGCTGGCTGAGGCTGGGCGGCGTCAGGAACATGTTGCCGATATAGGCGCGGGCGGCGTCGATACGCGTTCCCGGGACCAGCAGCCAGCCCAGGCGCCAGCCCGCCATGCTCCAGTATTTGGAAAAGCTGTTGATGACCACGGTGTCCGGCGCAAACTACAGCATCGAGGGCGTCGGGCCAACGTAGCTGAGACCGTGATAGATCTCGTCCGAGACGATGGCGATGTTGCGCGCGCGACAGACCTCGGCGATGGCGGCCAGCTCGGCGTCCGGGATGATGGTGCCGGTCGGATTGGCCGGGCTAGCGATGATGACGCCGGCGGGGGCGGGATCCAGCGCCTGGAGTTGGGCGGCGGTGAGCTGGAATCGGGTGTCGGGACCGCAGGCGATTTCGACCGGCTCAAGATGCAGGGCGCGCATGGTGTTGCGATAGGCGACATAGCCCGGCCGGGCCAGGGCGATCCGGTCGCCGGGCTTGAACAGGGTGCTGAGCGCCAGCACCAGGGCCGGAGAGGCGCCGCAGGTCAGCAGGATGCGGTTGGGATCGACAGCGACGCCGTACCGCTCGTCGTACAGGCGCGCGATCCGACTGCGCAGATCGGGGCTTTCCCAATAGCCCATGGCGTCGGCGTCGAGCACTTCGTGGGCGCGGGCGATGGCAGCGGCGGGCGCGCCCGTGGAGGGCTGGCCAAACTCCATATGGATGATCAAACGGCCTTCGGCCTTCAACTGGTGCGCCAGACGGCTGACGGAGATGGCGCGGAACGGTTCGACGGTCATTGAAGGGCATCCGCCAGGCGCAGGAAGCCCGCGACATCGATGGTTTCGGCGCGGGCGTCGGGTTCGATGCCGGCGGCCTCGCAAAGGGCGGCGCCGCCCAGCTGTTTCAGACTCGACCGCAGCATCTTGCGGCGCTGGCCGAAGGCGGCGGCGGTGACGCGTTCCAACTTCTTCAGACGTTCCGGCGACGGGCGCTCATCCAGCGGAACCAGGTGGACGACGGCCGAGGCCACCTTGGGCGGTGGCGTGAAGGCGGCGGCGGGCAGATGCATGACGATGCGGGCGGTACAGACGGCCTGGGCGATGACCGCCAGACGGCCGTAGGCGTCCTCGCCCGGCCCTGCGGCGACGCGCTCGGCGACCTCCTTCTGGAACATCAGGGTCAGGCTGTGGGGCAGCCACGGGCCGGTCAGCCATTTGATCAGCAGGGCGGTGCCGACATTATAGGGCAGGTTGGACACCAGATGGGTCGGGCCGGAGACCAGGTCGGCCTCCTTCACCTTCAGCGCATCGGCTTGGACGATCGTCAGGCGGCCGGAGCCGTCGTCCAGTTCGGTCAGCAAGGGAATGAAGCGCGGATCCTTTTCCACCAGGACCACGGGGCCGGCGTCGGATTCCAGCAGGGCGCGCGTCAGGCCGCCAGGACCGGGGCCCACCTCGATCACCGCGCGGCCCTCGAACGGACCGGCCAGACGCACGATCTTGCGGGTGACGTTCAGGTCCAGCAGGAAATGCTGGCCAAAGCTCTTCTTGGCCGAAAGGCCGTGGGCGTCGAGGGTTTCGCGGAGAGAGGGAAGGTCGGTCACACGCCCTGTTAGCGCGCGGCGCGGGCCACCGCCATCTCCGATGCCAGGCGAATGGCGGCGATCAGGCTGTGTGCGCGCGCGACGCCCTTGCCGGCGATGTCGAAGCCGGTTCCGTGATCGGGCGAGGTGCGGATGATCGGCAGGCCCAGGGAGACGTTGACCCCGCCCCAGAAGTCCAGCGTCTTGACCGGGATCAGGGCCTGGTCGTGATACATGCAGATGGCGGCGTCATAGCTCGCGCGCGCCTCGTCATGGAACAGGGTGTCGGCGGGTCGGGGGTCGGTGATGTCGATCCCCTCGGCGCGAAGCTGTTCGGCGACCGGGATCAGGATGTCGCGTTCCTGCAGACCCAGAGCGCCGCCTTCGCCCGCGTGGGGGTTCAGGGCCGCCATGGCCAGGCGCGGGCGGGCGATGGCGAAGTCGCGTTTCAGGCTTTCGTGGACGACGCGGGCTGTGCGGGCTACGCGCTCGGCCGTGACAAGTTCAGGCACCTGGTCCAGGGCGACGTGAATGGTGACGAGACAGGCGCGCAGGTTCTGGGCCGTCAGCATCATCACCGGCCCGCGCGTGCCGGCATAGGGCGCATCGGCGGTCAGTTCGGCGATGAACTCAGTATGGCCGGGAAAGCGAAAGCCCGAGGCATACATCGGCGCCTTGGCGATCGGGGCGGTGACGACGCCGGACGCCTCGCCGGACAGGGCGAAGCTGACCGCCTCCTCGATGCCGTCCGCGACGGCGGAGGCATTGGCCGGATCGGGCGATCCGACCCGGACCGGGGCGGGGAGGGGGCGATGGATCACGGGAAGGGCGGATCCGAACAGATCACGAGCATCGCCGGGAGCGCCGACCTCGGCCACAACAACGCCCTGCGCGCGCAACAGCGCCGCGTCGCCGATGACGGCGAAGGGCGTAGGCTCGGCGCGCAATGCCTTCCAGGCGGCAGCCACGATCTCCGGCCCGACGCCGGCGGGTTCGCCCAGCGTCAGAACCAGAGGCGCGACCGCTGGGGTCATTTGAACTCGATCAGGGCGTCGCTGCGCAGATCGCGCAGATAGCGGCGCTCCAGCACGGCCAGGTTCTGGGCGCGCAGGCGGTTTTCGACCTGCTGACGGTTCGGCGCCTCCGGCCCGCCGACGCGGCGACCGCACACGGCGACCAGGTGCAGACCCAGCGGGGTGCGGATCGGCGTCGAGACCGAACCGATTTCGCCGGTGCGCGCGAACTGCTGGAACTGGGGCGCCAAGTTGGCGACGTCGGATTCGCCGAGGTCGGCGCCCAGGACGCCTTGGGTCGCGCGCGCCTGGGAGATAATGTTGTCGCAGGTCAGGCCGTTGCGCAAGCCTTCCAGCTTTGCGGTCGCGGCCGCGACATCGGCCTCCGACGCGGTTTCGGGCAGTTCGACCATGACCTGCTTCAGCGAAACCAAGCTGGTGGAGGTGCCGTCACGCTTGTCGCGCAGGTAGAGGATATAGACGCCGCCATCGACGACGATGGGATTCGACAGCTGTCCCGGTTGAAGCTGTTCCAGGACCGATTGCACCGCCGGCTGAAGCGAATCCTTGACCACCCAGCCTGCATCGCCCGGCACGCGGGCGCTGGCCGAGGGGGCGGCGGAGAATTGCTGAGCGACGGCCTGGAACGGCGCGCCCTGGATGATCTGCTGCACCAGCTGGCGGGCGCCGTTCAAGGCTGCCTGCGCGCCGCCGACGCGGGCGGCGTCGATGTAGATTTCCCCGAGCAGGAACTGGGGCTTGGAGGCCGCCTCGTTCAGCCGACGGACTTCCTGATCGACCTGAAGGGTGCTGGCGCGGGCGCGGCTGTTGAAGCGGCCCGGGATCAGCTGGCTCCAGCCGATCTGGGTGCGCAGATTGTCGCGGAAGGCGGCGGGCTGGATGCCGCCCTGTTGCAGGAACTGCATGTAGGCCTGCGGCGTCGTGCCTGCGGCGCGGGCCATTTCGGCGATCTCGCCGTCGATTTCCTCGTCCGTGACCTTCAGGCTCTCGAACTTGGCCATCTCCTGATCTTTGAGGCGATCCTCGATCAGGGCGTTCAGGGCGGCCTGCTGAATGGCGGGCAGGTTCTGCTCGGTCGGCTGGACCTGGGACGAGGCGATCAACATCAGCATGCGCTGACGCAGGTCATAGCCGGTGATGATCTTGTCGTTGACCGTCGCGACGATGCCGTCGGCCATTTCGAACTGAGGCTCGGCGCGCGCCGTCGTCGGCGCCTCTTCAGCCGCAGGATTCGGCGCGCCGGCCGCAGGACCTTGCGCGGGCGTGGGGGTCTGTGCCGGAGCGGGCGCCGTCTGGGCATAGGCCGAACCGGCGAGGAGGACTGCCGCGAGCGCAGCCCCCGTCGAATAACGCATCAAACCCATTGGTCGTCCTGATTCCTCACAGCGGTCCGCCAGCCAGGCCGGCAGGCGGTCGCGCCCCGTAAAGCGTCATGCTCAACGCATATCGCCCTGTCCATAACCTGAACCTCCGAAAGTGGCGAGGTTTAGGCGCACATAGATGCCTTCCGACGGGCCGCCGGGCCGTGCGCGGGTGTTGTCGCGCCTATAACCCAGCTCGAACCGCAAGCAGTCGTCGTCGAACAGCACGCCGACTTCGGATCGCGTGATCTCGTTCTGGTCCAGATCGGCGATGCCGGCGACGGTGAAGCCCCAGTTCTGGAAGACGAACTGCTGGCCCGCCAGCTGGACGAATTCATAGTTGCGGTTCAGGGGCCCGTCGACTGGGTTCGACTGATCCAGAATGTAGCTGACGGTGGCCAGATTGCGCTGACCCCAGCGACCGTCCAGCGCCGCCTCGGCGCGGCGCACCTCGCCTGAACCGTCCACCGTGGCGTGGAACCAGCTGCGGATGCGATCCGACGGCGAGAAGTCGCCCTGGACCACCCAATCCGAGGTCTCGGAGGCCAGGCCTGTGGGGTCGTAGAGCCGCGCGGGATCATCGGGAATCGACGTCTTGAAGTCGTCCTGCTGGTCGAAACGATAGCTGCGTCCCACGAACAGGCTGGCCTTGCGACCTTCAGCCCAGCGGATCGTGGCGCGACCGCCTGCCGTCACGCGCGCGCCGCCTTCCAGCAGATCGTAGCCGGAGAAGCGATCCATGCGGAACAGCGACGATTCGTCCAACTCCAGAACCTGGGAGTCCTCGATGGGGATGCGGCGGTCCAGGCTGACCTTGTTGGAGACCGAGAACTGACCCACCGGCTCCAGGATGATGTCGGCGTCGGCGATGCGTTTGATCAGAGGATAGGCGACGTCCACGCCCGCGCTGAACCTGGATCGACTCACCGTCTCGTCGCTATCGACACCCATCATCGGCGGCAGGTCGGACACGGAATAGAGATCGACGCGCGTATCAACGAACGGCTCCACCCGCATGCCGACCGGCAGGATGATCGCCCGTCGCCATTCCACCTGGCCCGTGATGCGGCGGCTGTCGACGCCGGCCAGACCTGTCGTGACGGGCGGGACGATCTCCGGATTCAAGATCGGCGCACCGACGAAAGCGTCGCGGTAGAGAGAGACGGCTGAACCCTTCACGCGCAGCCGGCCGCCGAAGACCAGTTCGCGCGGCTCCCAGCGGGCATCGATCAGCGGGGCGACCAAGGGCAGGGTGTCGTCGTCCTCGAACACCTTGAAGCCGTTGGCGTCGCGGAAGTCCGTCGCGGCGAAGGCTGGGTTCAGACGCAGGCTCTGGATCGAGAACGCCGCGACCGAAACGTAAGACCGATCGGTCTGATGTTCCGCATAGATCTGGCTGATCAGACGACGGCGGTCGCCGTAATAGAGGCCGTTGTCCTGATACGGAGAGCGCACGTCGTAGCGATCGAACAGCGTCTTGTCCGAGGTGCGCTCGGCCGTGAAGCCGAACCGCCATGGGCCATCCGGATCGAACTCGCCGTGCGACAACAGATAGCTGCGGTGTTCGCGATCGCCGAACTTGACGTTGCTTTCGAAATCGCCGTCGCCGTCTCGATCGAAGTCGCCGAACTCGCGCTCGTAGGTGTAGCCGCCGCGGGCCACGATCATGCCGTTGGCGAACCGTCGCCGCCATTGCAAGTTCAGCAGCGGCGCGACCCTGGTGTTGATCTGCGGGCTGATCAGCCAGTCCTCGGACGGCGATACGACGTGCAGATAGGGCACCTCGACGGAGACGCCGCGACCCTCGTCATAGTTGACGATCGGCACCAGGAAGCCCGAGGCCCGCTCCACCGAGGGATCGGGGTGGGCGAAGAAGGGCGTGTAGAAGACCGGCACCGGCCCGATATAGAAGACGGCGTTGCGATACAGGATCGCGCGCAACTGCTCGTCCTGCGTCACCTTTTCCGCCTGGATCGAGATGGTCGGCGTCTTGGGACCGCCATCGTCGCAGATCGGGCAGGGGGTGAAGCGGGCGTAGTTCAGCTCGCTGACGTTCTCGCTGCGGCGCACAGCCGTTGCAGCCATCAGACTGGCGCCGTTGGCTAGACGCGTGGCGAAATCCACGGCGACGCCGGTCTCCAGATTTTCATCCAGCTCGAGACGGCTGGCGTAGACCACGGTGCCATCGGGCGCGATGGCTTCGACGCGGCCTTCGGCCGTCGCCGAACCGGCGTTCAGATCATAGGACAGGTTCTCGCCGCGCAGCACATGGCCGCGCGTGCGGACATAGGCGCGGTTCTCGGGCGTGCCGCTGACGATGATATTGTCGCCTTCGCGACGCGCATTGTCGGCATCGACATAGACCGCTTCGGGCGGCAGGCCGTCGGAAGGCGCGGCCGCGGCTGGAGGGGTCGTTTGCGCCCATGCGGGCGTCGCCAAGGGCGCGCAGGCGACCAGTGCCGCACCGGCGAGAAGCCTTGCTTTGAAAGCGTCGAAGCGCCGATCACCCTGCATAGGCCATCCGTAGTCTGAGAAGCGAGCGCCCGATTAGCCGTCTTCGGTATAGAACAGCAAGGTCAAGGCTGCGAGCGCCGTAAGAACAGGCGGCAGCCAGGCGGCGACGAAGGGCGCCACGACCTCGGCCGATCCCATCGCCGACGAGAACTGGTTCAGGAAGAAGAAGGCGAAGCCCAGCACGACAGCCGCCACGCTCATGCGCGCCAGGTCGCCCAATCGCATCAGCCGCAGCGAGAAGGCGGCGGCCAGGATGGACATGGCGGCGAACACGAGCGGCGTGGCCAGAAGTTGCTGGAAGCGCAGGCGGTAGGCGGTCGATGTGAAGCCCGCGTTTTCGATTCGGCTGATCTGGTTGGGCAGCGACCAGAAGGGCGTGGCCTGCGGTCGGGCGAAACGATCGAAGGCCTCATCGTCCGCCAGGCTGGAGACCAGTGTCAGGCTGGAATAGGTGACGGCGCGCTGGCCGATCTGGGCGCCGACGGCGTCCGTCAGGCGCCAGCTGCCGGCGTTCAGCGAAGCCGACTTGGCGTCGATCCGCTCGGAGAAGGTGCGACCGCCGCCGGGCGCGGTTGTGTAGATGAAGAAGCTGACGTTCAGCAGTCGCGCGTTGGCGCGGTCCTGCTGGCCGGCGCGGATGATCATCTGGCGCTGATCGTCGCCCTCGCGCAGCCAGATCGCTTCCTTGGGGTCGCCGCCGGGCGCCGTACCGGAAATCCGCGCGCGCTCGCGTTGCCACAGGCCGTCGCCGGCCGACGCCATCGGACCCAAGACAGTGACGGTCAGCACACCCAGGACGAAGGCCATTCCGGCCGCCGGCAGGACGAAGCGCCAGGCGGACACGCCGGCGGCGCGCATGGCGATCAGTTCGCTGCGCCGGTTCAGGCTGATGAAGGCCGACAGGGTGCCGAACAGGAAGACGAACGGCATCAGCTGCACGATGACTGAGGGCGACTTCAGCAGCACAAGGCCGAAAATGCGCACGGCCGACAAATCCTGGGCCGAGCCGACGCCGCGCGAGACCTCGACAAAGTCGATCAGCATGACGAGGGCCGAGATTACGGCCAGGGCCACGCCCAGCGATTTCAGCTGCTGGACCAGCACATAGCGCTCGATACCGCCGAGACGGGGGATATGCGGCGAACGACGGGCGGAGGCGGTGACGGCGGTCATGCGAACTTGGCCTTCAAATCGCGCAGGGCGGCGGTTGTCCGGCTGCGACGCGGCTTCAGCGCGCGGAACAGAACTCGCAGGGCGACGACGATGGCCACGATCGGCACGACGTATTGGAGCACGTTCATCCAGCCGTTCCAGGCGCTGGCGGCGACAAGGCCATAGCCGATGACGCGCAGGACCAGGAACAGGCCCGCCGCCTTGGCGATGCGCAAGGTATAACCGGTGCGGCTGAAGGCGCCGCCCAGAATGGCCGAAAGCGCCAGCGCCATGGCGACCATGGCGTAGAGCGGCGAGGCCAGCCGCGAATGCGCCTCGGCCAGCAGTTCGCCGCGCGAGCCGGCGACCTCAAGCACCTTGGCCGTCGGGTTCAGCAGCTGGCGCAGATAAAGGTCGGTCGGCTTGTAGCGAATGGTGTCGGTCACCCCGACGAAGGGCGCGAGAGAAAAATCGTATCGCCCGAACGACAGCGTCTCCAGCACGCCGCCCGACGAATAGCGCTGGGCCGAGCCGTCGATCATGGTCAGGATCGGAATGCCGCCGGCGTCCCGGCTGAAGCGCGCCTCCGACGCGTTCCAGGTCGTAACCTTGTCCTTGTCGTCCAGATAGACGAACAGGTTCTTCAACAGACCGTTCTGTTCGATCTGCTGCACATAGACGGTCAGGCCGTCAGGCCCCTGAACGAACTGGCCTTCTTCGACCAGGAGAGCGGCGAGGTCGGTGCGAATGTCGAACGCCTGACGCCGCGCCTCCTGCTGCGCCCAAGGCAGAATGAAGACGTTGACCAACAGCGTGACCAAGGCGACCAGCACCGCGATACGGGCGGCCGGCGATATGACCTGCCACCGGGTCATGCCCCCCGCGAAGGCGGCCGTCAGCTCCTGTTCGCGTTGCAGACGGGTCAGGGCGATCAGGGCGCCGACGAAAAGGCCGATGGGCAGAATCACCGACAGCAGTTGCGGCAGGGCGAGCAGGGTCAGCTTGACCATGATCCACACGCTCTGACCCCGCTCCACGATGACCTGGAGTTGGTCGAGGCTTTGGCTCAGAATCCCGATTCCCGCCAGCGCTGCGCACGCGGCGATCACAGGAAACAGGATCTGACGAAAAAGGTATCTTTGAATCAGGGTCATGGGCGGATGGACTTCGCCCGGTTGCAGGCGGCGACATTGAGGCGCATCTAGTAGCACATCAGGGCGCGTCCGCGACAAGCAGACGCGCCGTTGTCATTTTGCTGTTTGAAGACGCCGGGTGGGGCCTGGCTGGAGTTGATTGAATGAAGATCGAATTCGTCGCCGCCGTGGACGCCGCCGAAATCCTGGCCGTTCCGGTTTTTGAAGATCGCAGCTTCACCGCCGCCGGGACCGCGCTGGACGGCAAGGCCAACGGCGCGCTGACCAAGGCGGCGGGCAAGGGTCGTTTCACCGGCAAGGCAGGACAGAGCCTGAGCATCGCCGCGCCGGCGGGCGTCGAGGCGGACGCCGTGCTGCTGGTGGGCGCGGGCGCCAAGGACAAGCTGGATGACCTGGCGGTCGAGGCCTTCGGCGGCAACGCCTATGCGGCGGTCAAGCTGTCGGGCGCCGAGGTGTTGACGATCGACGCTTCGGACCTGTCGCCTGAGCAGGCCGCCCGCGTCGGTTTCGCCGCGCGTCTGGCCGCCTATCGCTTCGACAAGTATCGCACGACGCAAAAGGCCGACAAGATCCCGTCGATCTCCACCATCCGCGTGGTCACGACCGACCTGCGGGGCGCCGAAGCCGCGCTGGAGCCGCTGTCGGCCGTGGCCGACGGCGTGATCTTCGCGCGCGACCTGGTGTCCGAGCCCGCCAACGTCCTGTATCCGGCCGAGTTCGCCAAGCGGGTGAAGGCGCTGGAGAGCCTGGGCCTTGAAGTCGAAATCCTCGGCGAGGCCGAGATGGAGAAGCTGGGCATGCGCACCCTGTTGGGCGTGGGCCAAGGCAGCCGTCGCGAAAGCCAGCTTGCGATCATGAAGTGGAACGGCGGCGAAGCCGGCGCTCAGCCCCTGGCCTTCGTCGGCAAGGGCGTCTGCTTCGACACCGGCGGCATCTCGATCAAGCCGGCGGACGGCATGGAAGACATGAAGTGGGACATGGGCGGCGCGGCGGCCGTGACCGGCACCATGATCGCCCTGGCCAGCCGCAAGGCCAAGGCGAACGTCATCGGCGTGCTGGGCCTGGTCGAGAACATGCCGGACGGCAACGCCCAGCGTCCGGGCGACGTGGTCGTGTCCATGTCGGGTCAGACGGTGGAGGTCATCAACACCGACGCCGAAGGTCGCCTCGTCCTGGCCGACGCCCTCTGGTACACTCAGGAACGTTTCAAGCCGAAGTTCATGATCGACCTAGCCACCCTGACGGGCGCCATGATCGTGGCCCTTGGCCTGGATTACGCCGGCGTCTTCTCGAACTCCGACGATGTCGCCGATCCGATCCTGTCCGCGGCCAAGAAGGTCGGCGAGAACTTCTGGCGCATGCCGATCCCGGCCATCTACGAGCAGCACATCGATTCCAAGATCGCCGATGTGAAGAACACCGGCAACGGCCGCGCCGGTGGCTCGATCACCGCCGCCCTGTTCCTGCAACGCTTCACCAACGGCGTGCCGTGGGCGCACCTGGACATCGCCCCGACGGCCTGGGCCAACAAGAGCCCCAGCCCCACCGTACCGGAAGGCGGCGTCGGCTTCGCTGTGCGGACTCTGGACCGGATGGTCGCGGATTCCTACGAAGGCTGATCGGTCGGGAGGTGGAGCCGGGTGAGCGACAAGCCCGAAATCTGGTTCTATCACCTGGAGCGTTCATCGCTGGATCAGGTGCTGCCAACCCTGCTCGAAAAGACGATCGAGCGGGGCTGGCGGGCCATGATCAAGTCATCGCATTCGCATCGTCTGGACGAGGTCGACGAGACGCTGTGGACGTTTCGTGATGACAGTTTCCTGCCGCACGGCCGGGCCGACCAGCCCCATGCCGAGCGCCAGCCTGTGCTGTTGAGCGAGACGGGCGAGAACCTGAACGGCGCTCAGGCGCTGTTCATAGTCGACGACGCAGAACTGTGTGTGACGGAAGGGTTCGAACGATGCTTCATCATTTTCGACGGTCGGGACGAGCCGGCTTTGCAACACGCGCGGGGACGTTGGAAGGCGCTGAAGGGGCAGGGCGCGAATCTGGCCTATTGGCGTCAAACGGACGAAGGGCGTTGGGAAAAGGCGGCCTGATCGGACTGGTTCTGCTGGCTGGCTGTTCGACGCCGGTCTCCGAGGCGCCCGCGCCGCGCGCGGTCGAGCAGGCTCAGCTCAACCCGCCCGTCGGCAGTCGGATGCCGACCGCCCAGACCGAGGACGTCTGCAAGGCTGGCGAGATGCAGTATTTGGTCGGAAAGTCCCGGACCGAAATCCCGGTGCCGGTGGACGTCGTCAATCGGCGCGTGACCTGCACCACCTGCCCGGTGACGCAGGACTTCTCCGCCTATCGTCTGAACATCTTCTACAACGAACAGACCGGCATCATCGAACAGGTCCGCTGCGGCTGACCTCGACGCAAGGAGACGACCATGAAGATTATCGTGAGCACCCTGTTGGCCGCTGGCGCCTTGGCCGTGTCGGCCTGCGCGCCTGTCCACACCGCCGAGCCTGCGCCCGGATCGGACACCGCCTTCAAGGCGTGCAAGGTTTCGGATTATCAGAGTTATGTCGGCCGCAACCGTTCGACCATCCCGACCGCGCCCGCCGGCCAGACCTTCCGTGTGCTGTGCACCACCTGCGCCGCGACCATGGACTATCGCGAGAATCGGGTGAACTTCGTCTATGACGAGGCGACGAACATCGTGCGCGAAGTGAAGTGCGGTTGAGCGTTAGCGCCCCACCGTATCGCCCGGCCACAGCGGTCCGCTGAACTTCGCCGCCAGATAGTCCATGAAGGCCGTGACCCTGGCCGGGCGCGGTCCGCCGCTGGGCGCCACCAGATGCAGGGCGATGGGCGGCAGGCGCCAGTCGGTCATCACAGTCTCGAGATGGCCGTCGGCGACGTCCTTCCAGTAGATGAAGTCCGGCTGGGGAAAGAGCCCTAGCCCTTCGCACAACGACGCCGTCAGGGCGTCGGAGTTGTTGGCGCGCAGCGGCCCGCGCGGATGCACCACCACTTCTTCACCCGCCGCATTGCTGAACCGCCAGGTGTCGGGACTGGGCATGTAGGCGTAGCCAAGGCAGGCGTGACGGGCCAGATCGTCGGGATGGGTGGGGCGACCGCGCTGCTCCAGATAGGATGGCGAGGCCACCAGGGCGCGGGCCACAGGCCGCAGCTTGCGCGCCGTCAGCGATGAGTCCGCCAAGGCCGCGATCCTAAGCGCGCAGTCAAAGCCACCGCCGACCAGATCGATGACCTCGTCCGACAGGTGCAGATCGACCGACACGTCCGGGTGAGTGGCGAGGAACTCGGGCAGGGCTGGGGCCACATAGGCCATGCCGAACGACATGGGCGCCGCCAGTCGCACGAGGCCACGCGGCGTGATGGACATGTCCAGCGCCTCTGACACCGCGCCCTCGGCCTCGGCCAGCATATGGGCGGCGCGGGCGGCTAGGGTGCGACCGGCATCGGTCAGGGCGAAACGGCGCGAGGTGCGGTGGAGCAGGGTGGTCTTCAGCTGCTGCTCCAGCCGCGTCACCGCCTTAGATACGGTGGCCTTGGACAGGCCCAGGGTCTCGGCAGCGCCGGAGAAGGACTGGCTGTCGGCCACCTTGGCGAAGATGGCCATGGCTTCGAGGTCGGGCAGACGGGACATGGGCGGCTCTGCGTCGAGAAACGATGAGTTTCAGTTGTTTCTATTTCTGATCGGTCGCCGATCTCTATCTTGGCGTCAAGCAAAGGCGTCGGACGGTTCCGATGCGAAAGGACGAGTGCGATGATCGAGCGCAGACCATTTGATACCCTCGGCGGCGCCAACCACGGCTGGCTGAACGCCAAACACCATTTTTCCTTCGCGAACTACTATGATCCAAAGCGGATGAGCTGGGGCAATCTTCGGGTCTGGAACGACGACGAGATCGCCGCCGGAACGGGCTTCCCGCCGCATCCGCACGCCGACATGGAGATCATCACCTACGTCCGCGATGGGGCCATCCCCCATGAGGACAGTCTGGGCAACAAGGGGCGCACCGTCGCGGGCGATGTCCAGGTGATGAGCGCCGGAACCGGCATCCGCCATGCCGAATACAATGCCGAGCCGGACCTGACGCGGATCTTCCAGATATGGATCGAGCCGACCCGTCGCGGCGACGCGCCGAGTTGGGGCACCAAGCCCTTCCCCAAGGGCGAGCGGTCAGGCCAGTTCGTGGTCTTGGCTTCGGGCTTCGAAGGCGACAAGGACGCCCTGCCGATCCGCACGGATGCGCGGATCGTGGCGGCGACGCTGAAGGCAGGCGACAGCGCCGACTATCCGCTGGGCGGCGCGCGGCGGGCCTATCTGGTGCCGGCAAAGGGCGAGGTCGAGGTCAATGGCGTCCGGCTGAACGCCCGTGACGGCGCGGCCATCGCTCAGGTGGATGTCGTGACGGTCAAGGCGCTGTCCGACGCCGAGATTGTGCTGGTGGACGCCGCCTGATTTTCGGATCAAGCTTCACGGTCGGACCCGGTCCGACCGTGAACAACCGCGTTAAAAAGGCGAGGAAAGAGAATGTTCAATCAAGTGAATGGCTGGTCTTCCCGCGCCCTGGCGGCGCTCAGGATCGTCGCCGGTCTGTTGTTCCTGGCACATGGCGTCATCAAGGTCTTCGGCTTTCCGGCCGGGGCCGAGCCCGGTCAGCAGGAGCTGCTGTCGCTGTTCGGCATCGGCGGGGTGATCGAGCTGATCACGGGCTTGCTGCTGATCCTGGGCCTGTTCACGCGTCCAGCCGCCTTCATCGCCTCGGGTCAGATGGCCGTGGCCTATTGGATGTTCCACTTCCCAAGCAGCCCATATCCGGCGGTGAACGGCGGCGACGCGGCCATCCTGTACTGCTTCATCTTCCTGTACATCTTCACCGCCGGCCCAGGCGCGTGGAGCATCGACAATCGAACCGCAAAACGGTTCTGATTTTTCAGAACGGAAAGGCCGCCGCGCTGTCCTGCGCGGCGGCTTTTTCATGCCTGGAGGCTTGCAGCCCAGTCGGCGGCGCGGACCAGACTGTCGACGATGCCGGGTTCCGACGAGGCGTGGCCGGCGTCGCCGACGATGTCCAGATGGGCCTCGGGCCAGGCGCGGTGCAACGCCCAGGCGCCTGAAATCGGCGTCACCACGTCGAACCGGCCCTGCGCGATCCAGCACGGGATATGCCGCATCCTGTCCACATTCTTCAGCAGCCAGCCGTCCTCCTCGAAGAAGCCGGCGTTGGTGAAGAACCAGTTCTCGATCCGCGCGAAGGCGACGGCGAAGTCGGGCTCGGCGAACTTGTCCGGGCGGGCGTTGGGACCCTCGACGCTAACAGTTTCGCCCTCCCAACTGGACCAGGCGACGGCGCAGCGTTCGCGCTCTGCGACGTCATCGCCGATCAGCCGCTTGTAGTAGGCGGCCATCAGGTCGCCGCGCTCCGCTTCGGGGATAGGGGCGATGAAGCGTTCCCAGGCGTCCGGGAAGATCATCGAGGCGCCGTCCTGATAGAACCAGTGCAACTCCTTCTTCGTCAGCAGGAAGATGCCGCGTAGCAAGAGCGCGATGACCCGCTCAGGATGGGTGATGGCGTAGGCCATCGACAGGGTCGAACCCCAAGACCCGCCGAACACCACCCATTTGTCGACGCCGCACAGGGCGCGCAGGCGCTCGATGTCGTCGATCAGGGTCCAGGTCGTGTTGTCTTCCAGCGAGGCGTGGGGCCGCGACTGACCACAGCCGCGCTGGTCGAACATGATGATGCGATAGACGGCGGGATCGAAGAAGCGGCGCATGCCCGGATTGACCGCACCGCCTGGTCCGCCGTGAAGGACCAGAACCGGCAGGCCGTGCGGATTGCCGGACTCCTCGTAATAGATTTCATGCACGCCTTCGGTCGGCATCCAACCCGAGGCATAGGCCTCGATCTCAGGGTGGAGCACACGACGCGGCTCGGCGGGCGTGGGGAAGGCCATGGATGCTTGGTCTTTCTACGAGGAAATCAGGGGCGAGAACGCAAGGCCGCAAAGGCCAGGCAGAGCCAGCCGGCGATCATCAGAAGGCCGCCGATCGGGGCTACGGCGCCGAACGCCGGCACGCCGAGAAAGGCGATCGCCGCCAGGGCGAGGCAGAAGATGAGGCCGCCGATCGATCCGAGCCAGCCCGCAAGCCGCGCCAGCCCACCACCCCCTGCCCATTGGGCACAGGCGAAGGCGAAGACGGCGTGGACGATCTGATACTGGGCGCCGGTGGTCAGCAGGGTCTTGATCTGCGGCCCGGCGCCATGCGCGGCGAAGGCGCCGAGCGCCACGGCCAGGGCGCCGTTCAGGGCGGCGAAGACGATCAGGTTGCGACTCACTGTCATTTCGAAACCCTAGACCGCCCGTTCGTCGATGTCTGCGACCCAGGAGGGTTAACCGACACGCGGCAGCGGCGTCAGGTGGCTGGCCATGGCCGAGGCGGCGGCCTTGACGCCCTTGCGCACCGCCGCTTCGTTAGCGGGGGCGGGCGCGCGCAGCAGGCCGATCGACGGCGTCAGCGGCCCGTCCGGCAGGTCCGAGAGCACGCGGTAGAGAAGGTAGGAGCCGGCGTCCTCTTCGATGTCGGACGACGCGTCGGCCTGCAGCCCAGCGGCGTTCAGGGCGCGAACCATGTCGGCGACGGGCGCCGTGGTGCGGGCCACGCCCGGCCCGGTGCTGGACAGGCGGTGCTTGTAATCGAGGGTGCGGTTTTCAGCGCGCATCTGGACCCGGAAGCCTGCGCCCTTTTGCGTGCGTCCGACCAAGAGGACAGCCCGGCATTCCCCGCTGCCGAGACGGGCGGCCAGGGTCGAGGCCAGTTCGTCGGGATCGGCGGCGGCGATAGGCACAGCGCGGGCCCCGCTGGGGCTCCAGATTTCGCCCGACAGATCCTCGACCAGATCCCAACCGTCATCGTCGCCGTCATAGGCGCAGATGATGATGCCAGGGCGGCGATCACCACTGGGACGACTGTCGATTTGGTTCATCGTGCCAGCCATAGCCCCATCCATGACAGTTCGGTGACGTGCAAGAGGCTGTAACTTCCCGACGCCGTCAAGTCCGCAAAAGTCTTAGCCCAGGTCGCCGACCGCCGCATCCAGCAACATGAAGGCGCGACCGCTGTCCGACGCCAGGCTGGACTGAACCGCTGCGCTGTCTCCAGCGCGGGCGGAAGCGTTCAGCATGACTGCGAAGTTGCGGACATAGCGTTCGGCGTCGGCGCGCAGTTCGGCGTCGCTGAGGACACGGCGAGACACGCTGCGGACAGCGGCCGGCGCGACGCGACGCACGATCTGACGCGCGGCGTCGGGGTCGCCATTGCTGAAGGCGCGGGCAGCCTCTTCGACGCGCGAGCGGGGCAGGAGAGCGTTAGGATCGACGCCCATGCGCCGGATGGCGGCGGCGACCCGGTCGGACAGGGCTTCGGCCTCGGCAGGCGAAGGGGAGGGCGTGTCCAGTTCCAGCGGCGCCTCGTTGTCGTCGTCGCCGTCGATCAGATCGCTCCAATCCAGGCCCTTGTCCGCCGACGGCGGCGGCGTTTCAGCGGGCTCGAGCCGCAGACGGCTGCGCAGACCGAACCGGCGCTCTTCGACGGGCGGCGAGGCGGGAGCCGTCGTGCGCTCGGTCCGGCGCTCGGGACGGGGTTCGGGACGGGCCTCGATCTCTGCGGCCGGCTCGCGACGACGCGCCGGCGTCGTATCGCCCGACACCACGCCCATCAGACGCACGGCCTCGGTCAGCATGTCGTAGTTTCGGCGCACGCGATCCTGGAAGCCGACATCCAGCGCCTCGGTGTCCTCGGCCGCCTTGCGCGAGGCGGCGGAAAGGGAGGCCAGGCCTTCCTCGACCGTGGCGCGCACGGCGTCGGCGCGGGCGCGAGCTTCCTGAGGCAGGCGCGCAGCGCGTTCGTCGATGTCGGCGACGGCGGTGTCGATTTCCGACAAGGCGTTGTTGAGACGTGCGACCAGGGTTTCCAGGCGGCTGACCATCCGCTCGCCGGTCTCTTCGACCAGGCCGGACGTTTCGGTGACGATGCGGCGGGCGTCGGCGATGCGGGCGTCGGCGGCGGTGTCGGCCTTTTGGGCCGCGTCGAACAAGGATTCGCCCAGGCGGTCGGTGCGCAGACGCGCCTGTTCGGCGGCGTCGGCGGCGGCGGCGCGAGAATCCTCGGCCGTGGCGCGCATCTGCTCCAGGGCGCGGCGCGTCTCTTCCATCAGGGCGTCGCGCGCCTCGGCCGCCAGGGCTTCGAAGCGATCCAGGGCGAGCTTGGTGGCGGAATCGAAGCCGTCGGCCTCGCGTTGCGACATGTCGACGAGAGCGCGGAACTGGTCGGTAGCCGCCTCGACCAGATCGCGCATGGACTCGACCGAGGTCTGGGTGGTGCGATCCAGATCGCCCGCGGCGCTGCGCGTGGCGGAAAGATGTTCGATCAGTTGAGCGCGCTGGCTTTCGACCTGGGCGGAGAAGTCCTCCTGATCGGTGCGCAGGGCGTAGGCGGCGGTGACCAGGGCGGCGCGCTGCTGGCTGAGGCCTTCTTCGACGGACTGGATCTGCTCGGCGACGCCCGAACCGGCGTTCTCAAGTCGAATGGTCTGGCGCGCCAGATCGTCGGAGGCCACGCGGGCGGCGTCTTGGGCTTCACCAGCGGCGGCGGCGAGGTCGGCGGCGCGCGCGGCGAGGGCGGCCTCCGCTTCACGAAGCTGCGCCTGAGCCAGGTCCGAGGCGTCAGCGACCATGCGCGACTGCCGCTCGACCGCGTCGATGACGCCTAACGCCTGCGTATCCAGATGGATGCCCAGGGTCTGCATCTGGTCGCGCTCGCGGCCCAAGTTTTCGGTTAGACGACGCGCGGTGCGGCCGGCGTTCTCGGCCGCCTCGTTCAGGCGCGTTGTCTCCTGGGCCAGCGCCTCTCGAAGCAGGGCCATGTCGTTGCGTGCGCGTTCCGCCGCCAGAGTGGCGTGATCGATGTCGGAACGCAGCGACTGAAGCACCTCGCCGGTCTGCTGGGCGGCCAGGGCTGTCGGGGCAACCAAAGCCTCGGCCAGTTGCCGGGCGCGGCGCGTCTCTGCGGCCAGACCGGCGCCCTGTCGGACGGCATGGGCCAGCATGATGGCCAGGCCCGCAGGGGCCAGGGCGATCAAGGCGTAGATGGCGATCCGCAGCGGATCCAGTTCTGCCCCGCCGGCGCCGAACTCGTACGCGGCCCAGGAGGCGACGCCGCCGATCCATAGGGCGGAGGCGACGCCCGCGATCACATAGGCATGGCGCCCGGAAGGCTCGGCCTGGGCCTTGGCTTGAACGGTCTTCACAGCCGGCGGTTTGGACAGCTCGAACGGCGCGGGCGGCTGACCGGCGGCGACGGCCATGTCGACAGGAGTCTCTGGTGTCGGTTTCGCATTGACGGGGGCGGCGCCCCGCTCGGCGGCAAGGGCGCGTTCCTCGGCCTGCCGTTGCTCTTCCAGCAGGCGACGGCGACGACGCTCCGACATCGGGGGCTCAAACGTCGGCTGCACGATCTCGAAATCAGGTTCGGAGATCGGGTCGAGCGACGTTGTCGCCTCCTCGACCGGCATTTCATCTGAGGACGAAAGATCAGCCGGCGCGACGGCCTCGTCGTCGGTCAGCTTCAGCGGCGGCCGTTTGGGAGACTTCATAAGCTCAAAAACTCGATCTCTACGCGGGCGTCCGACAGCGCCGAGGAAACCCTAGAGCATGATCGATGCGGACGAAACCGACTCAAGCCCGCAACCTGTCGATGAACCGCGTCATGCAGCGCGCAAAGCGCCGCAGCGTTCAGCAGTCGCGTTTGGATTCGGAAAGCAGCGTGGCGTTGGAGCCGGTGTCCCGACACTCCACCACACGACGCACTTCGCGGTCGCCGTGGTTGGGGTTGTGGGTGTCGACGCCGAACTGCGTCAGGACGGCGGCGGCCAGCAGGGCGATGAAGCCAGCGATCAGTTCGACAAGCGCCTGCATTCTACCCTCCCTCGCAGCCTGTATGGCTACGCTCCTTATGCGCCAAATCAGCGAACGTCACAATCCCGCCCTGAAAGATTGACCGAAGGACACGCGCGTGGAACGGAGGATGCAGGCGCTTCGACACCATGTCACGCGAATCAGACAGATAGGTCGCATGACTTTAGCCGGCGACAGTTACGAAGGCAGTCTGCTGGAGCCGGGGCCCGCCCTGTGGACGTCCGCCGTCGCGCACCGCTTTTCCGTGCTGATGGAAAACGAGGCCTATTTCGACGCCCTATCGTCTGCGATTCACAAGGCGCAACGATCCATCGTGCTGCTGGGATGGCAGTTCGATCCACGCACTCATCTGGATCCGGAGACGCGGCCCGGCGACAAATCGGCGGAAATCGGTCGCCAGCTGCGGATGCTGGTCAAGAAGAAGCCGGACCTGGATGTGCGACTGCTCATCTGGAAATCGCCGCTACTGATCGCCGCGTCGCAAGGATTCTATCCGCACAAGGCGCAGCGCTGGTTCCGTAAGCGGATGGTTGAGTTCCGGCTCGATTCCCCCGGCCCTATCGGCGCCTGTCATCACCAGAAGGTGGTGGTCATCGACGACAAGGTGGCCTTCTGCGGCGGCGGCGACATCTCGACCGATCGCTGGGATTCCGACGAACATCTGGACGGCGACCCGCGCCGCGCCCTGCCTAGCGGCCTGATCTGCAAGGCGCGTCACGAGGTGATGAGCGTGATGGACGGCCCTGCGGCGCGTGCGCTGGGCGATCTGGCGCGCGAACGCTGGTTTAAGGCGACGTGGGAGCGCACCATCGCGGACGAGGTCGAGGACGATCCTTGGCCTGACGGCGTGCCGGTGCAAATGACCGACGTGCCCGTCGGCATCGCCCGCACCGAGCCGAAATGGTCGGGGCGGCAGGAGGTGCGCGAGAGCGAGGCCTTGCACCTGGAATCCATCCGGCGCGCCAAGCGGTTGATCTATATTGAGAACCAGTATTTCACCTCGCCGGTCATCGCCGCCGCGCTGGCCGAACGACTGGCCGAGGTGGATGGACCGCAAGTCATCGTCATCTCGACCGCCAAGAGCCCGAGTTGGTTTGACAGCATGACCATGGACACGGCCCGGGCCGAGGTGCTGCACCGGCTGGAGCAGGCGGACAAATACAACCGCTTCTTCGCCTTCGCCCCGCTGACCGCCGACGGCGACCGGATCATCGTCCACGCCAAGGTGACGATTATCGATGATCGGCTTCTAAGGATCGGGTCCACCAATCTGAACAACCGTTCGATGGGCCTGGATACAGAATGCGACATCGCCGCTGAGCCTGTCGATGCAGCCGGTCGGGCCTTCATCACGGCGCACCGTCATCGGACGATCGCCCATTGGCTAGGCGTCGCGACGGAGGACTATGCGGCGGTCGAGGGCGTTTTCGGCTCGGTGGGGCAGGCGATCTGCAACTTCGAGACCGATCGATTGAAGCCGCTCGGTTCAGAGCCCCCGACGCGTATCCAGCGGATGTTCGCCGAATGGCAGTTAGGCGATCCGACGTCGTCCAGCGACGCCTGGCGGCCTTGGAAGCGTCTGAACCGTTCGCAACGCACGCGACCGGCGTCCGAGGGCGGTCACGCGCCGGGTTGAACGACCTCGAAATCGACGATCAGCGGCAGGTGGTCCGAGGCGACGCGGGCCAGGGGCGAGAAGGCGGATCGCACCGCGAGGATGCGGATATGCGGGCTGACGAAACAGTGGTCGATGCGAATGGCGGGGAAGGCCGACGGGAAGGTCTTCACGCTGGTCTTCTGGCCCAACTGACGCTGGCAGTCCTGCAGGCTGCGACACAGGGTCTGATAGGGGCGGGTGATGGAGGTGGCGTTGAAATCGCCGGCCAGCAGGATCGGTCCCTCGCATCCGCCGACCCAGCCGGATCCGGCCAAGGCTGCGGCCTGAAGCCGCTGCTCACGGGGCACCAGGCCCAGGTGGGTGTTCATGACGTTGACGCCCGTGCCGTCGATCTCGATTTCCGACCAGATCGCCCCGCGCGGTTCCAGCCCCGGAATGCCGCTCACGGTCGGCAGGGCGCCGGCGCGGACGAGTTTTTCGGGATGCGGGGTCAGGATGGCGTCGCCGTACTGTTCAGCCTCGACCCGCATCGCTGGATGGAAACGCGAGGTCATGGCCAGACCGTCGGCGATCGCCTCCGCCTGATCGACCCCGCCCGTGCGCGCGCGGCCGACGTCCAGTTCCTGCAGGCAGACGATGTCCGGCTCGAACTCGGCGATGACGGCGACGATCCGGCCGACATCCAGACGGCGATCCGTGCCGACGCAGCGGTGGACATTGTAGGTAAGAAGGCGAGGCATGAGCTGGCGGCTGTTTGAACGTTGACCGTGGGCTAGGCCTTCTGGCCCGCGAATGCGACCCCGATGCGACGATCAGAGCAGGATCAGATGATCGGGCAACTCATTGCGATTGTCGGCGCGCGGTGGAAAGTGGCGGGCCAGAACCTCGCCGCACAGACCGATGGCGGCCGCGAAACCATCGACGGGGCGGTCGGCGCGCAGTTCGCGGGTGAGGACGGCGACGGCCTGAGCCCAGGCGTCCTCATCGACCTTGGCGTAGATGCCTTCATCGGCGATCAGTTCGACCTGATGTTCGTCCATAGCCGCGAAGATCAGAACGCCCGTGCGCTCCTGCGTGACATGGACGCCTTGGGCCAGGAACTGTTGCAAGGCCGCCTCCCTGACGCGGCCGCGCCTGACCCCGGCGGGCGTCACGAGACGTCGCACGGTCGGGATGCGGGTCAGCAGAAAGACGCCGACGAAAACGACCGCCTGCGACAGGGCGTAAAGGCCCAGGGCCTGCGCCGTCGTGGCCTCTTGCGCGGCCTGGTGGGCCGCCTCCCAGCCATCGCTAGGCCAGCGAAGATCCAGCACGAACGGTATGAAGACGATCGGGGCCAAAAGCGCCATCGCCGCCGCCCAGGCCAGGCTGACGTCCAGATAGGTCGAGACCCGTCGCGCGACGACGCAAAAGATTTCACCTGACGTCTGACGCTCGGCCGCCGCTATGGCTTCGGCGATGCGGGTGCGGTCGTTGTCCGTGATCTGCATCACCATCCCCCCGAGGCGCCGCCGCCGCCGAAACTGCCGCCGCCGCCGCCGAACCCGCCCCCGC
>NZ_DLTK01000098.1:530-5257 GCF_002500885.1 Brevundimonas sp. UBA7838 | reverse complement strand
CGTCCCAGCTCAACCCGCGCCAGTCGGCCCCGGCGTTCCGCGCCGCCCGGCCCGCAAAATCGGTCCAGCGGCCGCTGTCCGCACTCAGCCGATGATCGACGGTCAGGGCCAGCACCGAACGCCCGCGCGTCCGCGCCCAGTTCGTCGTCAGCCGCAACAGCGCAATGGAGTCTCCGCCCCCCGACAGGGCCAGCGCCACCGGCCGACCTGTATCGCGCGTCAGTCGCGCATCCAGCCGCGCGAAGACCCGCGCTCTGAGATCCGGGTCAGACGTCAGGCGCAGGCGCCCGTCGTCTTCAACTGCGCCGCCCGCGCCTTTTGCGGGTCCGAAGCGGCGGGCGCATAGCGACGTGTGAATTCAGCCAGGGCCGCGCACCCTTGCGGCTTCCGCTGCGTCGCGAACAGGGCGTCGGCCAGTTTCAGCGTCGTATCCGCCGCCCAGCCGATACGCGGCCAGTCCTTCAGCGCGGCGGCGTAATAGGGCACCGCCCCCGCCTTGTCGTTCGCCGCGACCCGCAGGTCGCCCAGGCGCGAGTTGGCCTCGCGCGATTGCGGCGTATCGGGCCAGGCCGCGATCACCGTTTCCAGCGCCCGCTCGCCGCGCGGCTTGTCGGTCGCCAATAGGGCCACCGCCGCCGCCAGATCCCGCGTCGCATCGCCGGTGGGCGAGGTCGCCTCGATCGGCGCATTGAGCTCGGCCTGGGTCTCCAGCTTCTGCAACCGGCCCTCGGCGTCCGCCAGACGCGTCTTCAGCGTCTCGTTCTCGCGGGTGGCCTCGTCCAGCTGGAAGGTCAGACGCTCGTTGTCGCCGTTGATCCGGCGCACCGTGGCCTCCAGGTCGCCCAGGCGTCGGTCCATCAGGGCGAACTGCCCCTGCAGCGTCACCACCTCGGGGTCCGGCTCGACCAGCACGGGTTGGCCGGCGGCGTTTCTCTGGGTCAGGGCGCGCTCGAGCCGTCGCACATTGCGGTCCAGCTGGTCCAGGCGGCGATTGTCCCACTCGGTCCGCTCCATGATGTTGGGCTGCGCCTGCTGGGCGACCGCGCCGCCCCCGATCAGTAGGACGCCGAGGGCGGCGGCGGCGAGCAGATGAACGCGAGAAATCGAGAGCTTGGTCATGCGTCTAGCTTTCACCGATTTGGGGCCGCCGCAAGGCCGAGCTAGTGGCCGAGACCCAGATAGACGATGGCCGCGAAGAACAGGCCGACGACGATGTTGCAAAACACCAACAGAGCGATCGTCCGCCACAGGGCCGAGAACCACGACAGCGAATAGGCGCCCTTCATCTGGGCGAACACATGCACGGGCACGGCCAGCAGGCCCAGCGGAATGACGATGGCGCCCAGCCACCCGGCGATCGTCGCCGACAGCACCATCAGCATCAGCAGCATGGCCATGAAGGTCAGCGAGTACAGAACGAACACCCCGTGGTCGTATAGGGTGAAGCCCCGCTTCCACAGGAACAGCAGGGCCACGAACGGGATCGACAAGGGCACCAGCAGGAAGGCGAACTTGTACACCGTCTGCTGAAACTTATAAACCGCCAGGTCCGGGTTCTGCAGCTTCTTCAGCACGGTGGCGCCAATGCCGTGGCCTTCCTTCTTGGCATCCTTGCCCATGACCTTCAGCTTGGTCTCGCCGCTCTTGCCGGTCGCCATGTCCTTGATCCCGGCTTGCCAGCTGCCGGGCTTCAGACCGTCGGCGCGGCCGTCGCGCTGCTCGATCTCCAGCCGGGCCAGGGCCGCGCGGCGGTCGTCGACCAGCTTTTGTCCGGCGTTGATCGCCATCTGCATCGTCGGGTCCGGCTGGGCGCCGCTTTCGGCCCGCATCTGGACCAGGGCCTTTTCGGCCTCGGCCAGGCCGACGCGCTGGGACGCGATCCGTTCGCTCATCTCCGCCGCCTCGCCGGTCTTGGACTCCGGGTGCGGCATGAAGCTGAGCGCGAAGAACATCACGAACAGGGTGAACAGGAAGATCGCCAGCGGCGAGACATAGCGCGTGCGTTTGCCCTCGACCCACTCGCGCGTCAGTCGGCCGGGGTTCAGCCACAGCAGCGGCAGAGTGCGCCAGATGCGGGCGTCGAAATGCATCACCCCATGAAGCAGCTCTTCGCCTAGGTGCAGCAGGCTGCGATGGACGTGCGTCGGCTGGCCGCAGTTTGCGCAGAAGTTGCCGCTCGTTTCGGCTCCGCAATCGGAACAGACGCCGTGGGCGTGATCCTCGCCCGCCTTGCCCGTCGGCTTTTCGATCGCGCCCGCCGCCAGGCCGCTCGTGACGACCGCGCCCGCCCCTTCGATATCCATTCGCTGATCCCCCGATCCCTGTGACGACGTTCTTGCCGCCGGCCCGGCGTCAGGACAAGCGCGGAAACGAAAAGAGGCGCCGACCCTGCGGCCGGCGCCTCCTTCAGATCAGCCGATCAGCCGGTCGTCAGCGCGGCGCGCCCGAGACGATGGCGGTGTGGGCGTTGCGGTTGCGGGCGAAGGCGTCCTCGTTCGAGCCTTCCGCGATCGGCCGCTCCTTGCCGAAGCTGATGGTGTCGATCCGGCCCGCCGGAATGCCCCGGTTGATCAGATAGGTGCGCACCGATTCCGCACGGCGGGCGCCCAGCGCCAGATTGTATTCGCGCGTACCGCGTTCGTCGGCGTTGCCTTCGATGCGGATCGTCACGGACGGATAGCGTTGCAGCCACTGAGCCTGGGCGTCCAGGCGCGGCATGGCCTCGGGACGGACCTCATAGGAGTCCAGGTCGAAATAGATGCGGTCGCCGACGTTGACGACGAAGTCCTGTTCGGTGCCCGGCGCGGCCGAACCCATGTTTCCGCCGGTTACCGGACCGGTCGGCGCGGTAGGATAGGCCGGACCCGTCGGTTGCGTCGTGCCGTCGTTCGGACCGGGCACGCCGGTCTCGACCGGGGGCTTTCGGGTGCAGGCGGCCATGGCGGCGACGGCGCAGCCGACCATCGCCAGTTTGAGAATGCGGGAAGTCTTCATGGGGTCGTCTCCTGACGTATCGTTTCTGGCAAGGGGCGGGCCTCAAGCTTGGCTTTACTGTCTGCCTCGGCCGATTTTTCGACGCTAGAGGCGATAACGCACAGTTGAGCTTTAAGGCTCCGACGGTGTCGGTGCGGCGTTTAGGCGGGGCAGCTGTCGGCGCCCTGGTTCACGCCCAGATTGCTCGGGCCGCGGTCCAGCAGCGGCGACCAGGCCGGGTCGGTCCCGCGCCCGTTATAGCCCGCCTGCGACACCACGCGCCCCGACAGGTCCACGGTCCACAGACGCGTGTCGCCGCCCGGCGTCTGGCGCGCAAACATCACGTATCGGCCGTTCGGCGCCCAGTTCGGGCCTTCCTCGAAATAGCTGGACGACAGGATGCGCTCGCCCGAACCGTCGGCGTTCATCACCCCGGTCGAGAACCGGCCGCCACCCTGTTTGGTGAAGGCGATCAGATTGCCGGTCGGGCTCCAGGACGGGGCCGTATAGATGCCGCCGCCGCGCGAGATCGGCCGCTGGCCCGATCCGTCCGACCGCATGACATACAGCCGCGCCGAACCCGAGCGGTCCGAGGTGAAGACGATCTGACTGCCGTCCGGACTGAACGACGGCGAGGTGTCGATGCCGGGGTCGCTGGTCAGACGCGTGATCTGGCGGCTGCGCAGGTCCATCACATAGACGTCGGTATTGCCGCCCCGGATGATCGAAAACGCAATCTTGTTGCCGTCGTTGGAGAAGCGCGGCGCCAGCACCTGACCGTCGAACTCGCCCAGGCTCTCGCGCCGGCCCGTCGTCAGATTATACAGGTAGATGCGGCTGTAATCCTTGCCCAGCGCCACATAGGTGATCTCGTCCGGTTGCGACAGCGAGAAGCGCGGCGACATGATCACTTCGTCGCCTTGCGTCAGATAGGTCGGGTTGAACCCGTCCTGATCGGCGATGGTCAGGCGGTTGATCCGGTTCAGCTGCGTGCCTTCCTCGGACACGAAGATCACGCGCGAATCGAAGAAGCCGGCCTCGCCGGTCATGCGCTGATAGATGACGTCGGAAATCTTGTGCGCGATCCGGCGCCACTGCTCCTGGGTCGCAGTGAACTGATAGCTGACCAGTTGGCACTGGCGGTAGGGATCATACAGGCGGAAGCCCACGTCCAGCCGCCCATCGCCGCGCGTCGTCACCCCGCCATACAGCACCGCCTGCGCCCCGATCTGGGTCCACTGCGGAAAGTTCGGCGCATTGGCTAGGGTCAGGCCGGTCTCGATGAAGCTGGAAGGGTTCAGCGGCTCGAAGAAGCCCGACCGCTTCAGATTGGCGCTGACGACATTGGAGATGTCCGACCCATGCGTCCCGGCGAACGGCACGACCGCGATCTGAAGCGGGCGCAGCACGCCCTGATCGATCTCGACCTCGACCGGCTGGTTCTGCTGAGGCGTCTGCGCCGCCGTCGTCAGAGGAGCCGCCATCGCGACAGCCGCCACGGAGGCCAGAAGAAGGTTCAGACGCATCAGATGCTCCCATAAGTCTCGAAGGATCGCCGCCCCTTATCGCCGGGCCGTTCGACTTTCGCCAGCTTCACGGGGAATAGGGCGACATTCGGGACGGCGGTTTGCAGGCGTGGCGGATCAGCGATTGCGGCACGCCCTTTCGGTGTTGAAGGTCGGGCGATAGACGCCGCCGGGGAAGCCCTGCGGCACGTCGAACGGCGCGGTCTGGCGCAGGGCGCGCAGGGCGCC
>NZ_DLTK01000098.1:0-330 GCF_002500885.1 Brevundimonas sp. UBA7838 | reverse complement strand
GCGCAGGGCGCGCAGGGCGCCGTCGGCGGCGGCCCGATAGACGTTCGATGACTGGGCGTTGATCAGGCTGGGCCCGCGCGTGATCCGCCCGTCGGCCGACAGGGTCAGCTCGACCTGGATGCGCAGCTGGTCCGCGCCGGGGATGTCGCAGGGCAGGATCCAGTTCGGATAGACTTGATTGAAGATGGCCGTGATCTGCGGGCCCGTGGCCTGGGACGCCGCGCCCGCCCCCTGCTGCCCCGTCGCCGGTCGGCCGCGATTGTTGGTCGGGCGGGTCGGTCCGGCCAGGGCGTCCAGATCCAGGCTCGGCTCGGTGCGCTGGGGCGCGGG
>NZ_DLTK01000040.1:2326-2702 GCF_002500885.1 Brevundimonas sp. UBA7838 | reverse complement strand
GCATCTCCACGACCGCAACCGGCCGCATCCATCGCCCCGCCGCCTCCAGCAGCGTCTCGCGCCCACCGACCTCGGCCCAGTCCGCCGAATAGGCCGGCAAGACCGTGGGCTCCTCGCCTGCCACCTCACGCCACACCCCGCGCACCAGGCCCAGACAGTCCGCGCCCACGCCCTTGATGCTGGCCTGATGCCGATACGGCGTGCCGAGCCAGGACCGGGCGGCCGCGACGATTGCACAGCCCTCTCCCTCCCCTCGTGGGGGAGGGTCGTCGCGAAGCGACGGGGTGGGGGCGGCCCGGCGACCGGACTCGGATTGCTCCGCCCTCCCCACCCGGTCTCGCCTGCGGCTCGACCGCCCTCCCCGTTCCGGGGAGGG
>NZ_DLTK01000040.1:0-2142 GCF_002500885.1 Brevundimonas sp. UBA7838 | reverse complement strand
CCCTCCCCGTTCCGGGGAGGGAGAAACCGTAATTGCCCCGCTTCTCACCGCCGGCTCCCCGCCGTCATTCTGCGCGCTTCCCGCCGGATAGGCCGTCAGGAGTCATCTCCCGGCACATCCGGGAAGCCGCGGAAGTTTGACCCATTCTCGAACGTCCCGACGCAGGTCTCCCAACGCTTGTCGCAGACACGTCGTCTCCGCGACCTTGCATCTCTGGTCTCCCAGCCGCGCGTCGCACATCCGTCCATAGGTCCGCCCGACCACCCGCTCCAGCTTGGCCAGCGGTCCCTCAAGCTCGGCGACGAAACCGTCTCCCTCACGCGTGATCCGCACCAGCGCTCCCGCCCACAACCGCACCTTCAGATCCGGCCGCACCCAGTCGATGCGCCACAACTCGACCGTCGCCGCATCGAACAGACCCGCCGCCACATCCGCTTCCGTGATCGCCGCGTCATCCAGCACGCCCGCCGCCGAGATCGACCCCGCCGCCAGCCCGACCGCGCTCTCGCCCACCCCCGCCGTCCAGCCGCTCGCCGCCCGACAGACGACCCCGTCCACCACCAGGTCCCGGTCGTGATCGGTGAACCCCAACACGACCCCGTCGGCCCGCTCCAGCCGCCAGACATGGCACAGCGTCGCCGCCCCGCTCTCGATGCGGGCGGCATTTCGTTTGATATGTCGCGCATGGCTCAGACCCGAACTTCGATGATCTGAACCGCCGCCATCCGTCCGGCCTCGAAGCTCTCCAGCGTCGTCTCGATCCGGTCGGAATCGAACCGCACGGGCGTGTCGAACTGAAACCCCGCCGTCACGCTGACACCCGCCTCCGGCGTGCGCTCCAGCGTCACCCGCCCGGCCGCGAGGTCGATCGTGAAGGCCGTCGTCTCGACACCGCCCAACGAGACCCTCACCGATCCCTCGACCGGCTTGGCGATCGGCCGCTCCACATCGCCGTAGCGCTTCACCAGATCGAACATGGTGCGCGTCCCATCCCCGACGCCCAGCACCTGATCCTCAGACGATACCACCCCGCCCGGCGCGCACGATTTGAAGTCGGCGAAGTCTTTGAACCGGAACGCGTACAGCCTTCCCCGCCGCGCCTCGAAAAAGGCGACCAGCTCGGCCATGACGTCCAGTGACCTCAGGTTCGCCCCGATCAGATACCGCCTGCGCCCCAGCGCCCAGGGCGTGGAGCGCCGCTCGAACCCCGAGGCCAGAGTCGTGATCTCCGTCCGACGCCCCACCCCGCCGGTTGAACCGAACGCCAGCCGCGCGGGCAGGCGCACCTCGTGAAAGGCGTCCATGAACACTCTCCTGTTGTGCAATGCCGCCCGCCCGGTCCACACCTTGGCGGCGGCGCCTCTGCCGCGTCTTTTCGGGACACGGCCTTGCGCGGCGAAATTCTCAGCTACGATCCGACGACCGGCGAGGGGTTGATCAGCGGCGACGACTTGCAGCGCTACGCTTTCTCCTCGGCCGCCGCCGGTCTTGAGCCCGGTCGCCGCGTCGATTTCGTGGTTCAGGACGACCAGGCGCTCAGCCTTATGGTCCTGCGCGACGGCCCTCAGGGGCTGGCCGTATACGCCCCCGAACCGGACCTGGGCCTATGGGGCTATTTCGTCCGCTGCATCACCGACCTCTATATCGAAGGCCACGGTCGGGCGCGGCGAAAGGAATACTGGTCCTTCGCCCTGTTCCACTTCCTGATCCTGATGCTCGCCTTCATGCCGATCATCGGTCTGGCCGTCCTCGACGCCGAGGCCGGCTACGATATGGAGGCTTGGGGCGTCGCCTGGATCTGCATCGTCGCCCTGGTCTATTTCGCGCTGATTGTTCCCTACGTCTGCGTCACCATCCGCCGCTTCCACGATGTCGGGCTCAGCGGCTGGCTGATCCTGATCAGCCTCGTCCCCTATGTCGGCGGCCTGTTCACCTTCATCGTCAGCCTTCTGCCCTCACAACCCGACGCCAACGTCCACGGCGCGCCGCCCAAGGGGTCGCGCGCATTACAAACGCGTCAGGATCGGCCAGCTTGACCTTTTCGGGTTGCTGGGATTGCACGGGTCGGCGATGTTGCCGCCGCGCCGGACATGGCGCCAGTCATGGAGATCCCAGTGCGCGGTGAAATTCTCAGCTACGACG
>NZ_DLTK01000093.1:18959-19280 GCF_002500885.1 Brevundimonas sp. UBA7838 | reverse complement strand
CGACGGCGGGCGGGTGGAGATCGAGACCCCTGTCGGCACGCGCTCGGCCTGGATCACAGCTGACATGGCCGCCCCGGTGCGGGTGCGGTTGAAGGACCTGGGCCTGCCCGCGCGGGGATCGCGGCCGGCGGGGCATCTGTTCGTGACGCTGGAGCCGTCGTCCGATGTCCCCTCGGCGGCCGAAGACCTGCTGGTGCGGTTCACGCGGGTCTGGACGCAGGAGCGTCTGGCGGCCTAAGTCGGGGCCATGTCGCACAACACCTTCGGCCATCTGTTTCGCGTGACCACCTGGGGCGAGAGCCACGGGCCGGCGATCGGCTG
>NZ_DLTK01000093.1:0-18863 GCF_002500885.1 Brevundimonas sp. UBA7838 | reverse complement strand
GCAAGAGCAACCGCAAGAGCACAACGGCATTGAATACCTTCGGACAACTCCTCCGCGTTACCACCTTCGGTGAATCCCACGGGCCGGCGATCGGCTGCGTCGTTGACGGATGCCCGCCGATGATCCCGCTGACCGAGGCGGACCTTCAGCCGTGGCTGGACCAGCGGAAGCCGGGCGGCAGCCGTTTCGTGACCCAGCGCAAGGAAAGCGACACGGCGCGGATACTGTCGGGCGTGTTCGACGACGGCGACGGGCCGGTGACGACGGGCACGCCGATCTCAATCCTGATCGAGAACGAGGACCAGCGGTCAAAGGACTATGGCGAGATCGCCCGCGCCTATCGGCCGGGGCACGCCGACTATCCCTATCAGGTCAAATACGGGGTGCGCGACCATCGGGGCGGCGGTCGATCCTCGGCGCGCGAGACCGCCAGCCGGGTGGCGGCCGGGGCCGTAGCGCGCAAGGTGCTGGGCGACGGCGTTAAGATCAGGGCCGGCGTGGTGCAGATCGGCCCGCACCGGATCGCACCGGACCAGATCGACTTCGACGCCGTCCACGGCAATCCCCTGTTCGCCGCCTCGACCGAGGTCGTGGGCGACTGGGAGGCCTATCTGGACGGCATCCGCAAGGCGGGATCGTCGGTCGGGGCCATCGTCGCGCTGGAGGTCACGGGCGTTCCGGCGGGTTGGGGCGCGCCATTGTACGGCAAGCTGGACGGTGAGCTGGCGGCGGCCCTGATGTCGATCAACGCGGCCAAGGGCGTCGAGATCGGCGCCGGCTTCGAGGCCGCCGAACTGACCGGAGAACAGAACGCCGACGAGATGCGGCTGGACCTGAACAAGCAGCCGGTCTTCCTGTCGAACAAGGCTGGCGGCGTGCTGGGCGGGATTTCGACGGGCCAGCCGGTGACCGCGCGGGTAGCGTTCAAGCCGACCTCCTCCATCCTGACCCTGCGCCAGACGATCACCCGCGACGGCGAAGAGACGGACCTGCGCACCAAGGGCCGTCACGACCCATGCGTCGCCCTGCGCGCCGTACCGGTGGTCGAGGCCATGGCCGCCTGCGTGCTGGCCGACGCGCATCTGAGGCATCGCGCCCAGGTCGGCTGATCAGGGCCTGGGTCGGGGCGGACGCGGGTTTGCGCGATCGGTGTCGCGCCTCGGCGGCGGCTCGACCGGACGCGCCTCGCACCGCATCAGGGCCATCAGGGCCGACAGGCCTGTCGTCATCACGATCATCGCTCGATTCCTGCAACTGCGAACCGTTTGCAGGTTTGCGCATGTCGAGGGCGCGTGCAAGACAAGGGACCGGTGGCGCCCAACTCAGGAGATCAACCGTGCGTGAAGACGGAAAGCTGGACTACCTAGAACTCCCCGCCGCCAACCTGCCCGCGACCAAGCAATTCTACAGCCAGGCATTCGGCTGGACCTTCGTGGATTACGGTCCGACCTATGCCGCCTTCGATCAGGGTCTGGACGGCGGGTTCGACGCCGATCAGGCCGATCAGACCAAGACCCCGCTTCCCATTCTGTACGCCCACGATCTGGAAGCCATGCTGGCCAAGGTCGAGACGGCCGGCGGCCGGATCGTGAAACCGATCTACAGTTTCCCCGGCGGTCGCCGCTTCCACTTCGCCGATCCGGCCGGCACCGAAATGGCCGTCTGGTCCGAGGGCTGAACCCTATTTGACGTCGATGGACTGGCCGATCCGTTCGGCCAGGTCCCGGTCCGCGCCCTCGACGCTGGCGATCCAGACGTGGATCTCCTTGGGATCCGTGGCGCGCTGGAACAGGTGCTCCATCGCCAGACGGCGGCTGCCTTCGGTGACGACGACCGAGGCGCGGCCGCCGGCGCGGACCGTCTCGCCGTCATAGATCGGAAACTGCGACGACGGGCCGGCGTAGATCATCAGCAGGGTCTGGTCGCCGCGCTGGACGCGATAGATGCTGGCGGTCGCGCCCGCGCGCGCCGGGGTGATGGTCAGGCCGGGGGGCAGTTGGATGCTGAACGGCAGAGCGGCGATGGCGGCGGCGTTCAAGGCCGCCGGGGCGGGTGCGGCGGCCGGCGGGGTTGCGGCAGGCGCGGTCGTTGTCGGTTGAGGCGCGGTCGGTTGAGGCGCCGTTGTGGTCGGGGCTGGCGTTTGCGGACGTGTCGCGGTCGCCGGGCGCGTCGTGGCCGCCGGGCTTTGGCCGATGGGCGGCTGGGCCTGGGTCGTGCGCGGTGCGGATGACGCGGCGGGCGCCGGACGCGGCGATGCCGCGGGGGTCTGGCCGATTGGAGGCAAGGCCTGGCTCGTCGCCCGGGCCGGGGCCTGGGTCGGGGCCGGAGTTGCCGTGGAGGCGGCGGGCGGGGTCGCGGAAGGCGGGGCGCTGTTCAAGTCCCGCGTCAGGTTGGAACCGGGACGTTGCGGCGGGGGCGTCGTCGTCTGTCCGGAAATCACGAGGGCGGCGGCAAGGGCGATCATGGGCATGGCCGGACCATCGCGCGGCCGAAGCGCGACCGCAAGCGCGACCTCACGCCTTGGGCAGCAAGACCCAGAAGGTGGCGCCCTCGCCCGGCGCCGAGATCACGCCGATCGAGCCGCCCTGCAACTCGACCAATCGCTTGGCCAGGGCCAGGCCGACGCCGTGCCCCTCGACCGTCGAACGCTCAAGGCCCAGGCGGTTGAAGGGTTCGAACAGCTGCGCCTGCTTCTGAAGCGAGAGGCCGGGGCCGAAATCGCTGACCTCGATGCGGACGCAGTCATCCTGACGAAGCGCGCGCAGGATAACGCGGCCGCCGGATCCGCCGTATTTCAGCGCATTGCTGGTCAGGTTGGTGATGATCTGGGCCAGACGCTGGGAGTCCGCGACCGCAATCAAGCCATCGCCCTCGCACATCACCTCGACGGCGACCCGGTCGGCGTCGGGCCACAGCAGGCACGTGCGGCGCACGTCTTCCAGCAGGCCCGGAATGTCGGTCGGGCGCAGATCGACCCGGACCGCCCCGGACTCGGCCCGCGCCACGTCCAGCAGATCATGGGCCAGGGTCTCGACCTGCCGCGCGGTCTTGACCAGCATGTCGGACATCTCGGCCTGCTGGGCCGAGACCGGCCCGAGATGGCCCTGTCGCCACAGATCGCCGATGCCGATGATGCCGGCGACGGGGCTCTTGATCTCGTGGGCGACGTTGGCGAGCAGGCGGGACTTGGCCTCCGAGGCCTTTTCGGCGCGTTCGCGACCAACGCGCGCACGTTCCGCCAGAAGATCGCGCTCTTCCAGCAGCGAGGCCACCAGCAGGACGGGCATATAGCCGATCAGCACCAGCATCTGGGCCATCAGAACCTGGTGGGTCAGGTCGCCCTGGGCATAGGGGCCATGACCGATCATGGCGCTGCCGACCAACAGGATGCTCATCACGACCAGGGTGAAGGCCGCGCCGGCGACGCCAAGTCGGACCGCGATGCCGAGCAGAAGCGGGAGCAGGACGAAGCCCATCGGCACGTCGCCCGTGAAGGCGACATAGTAGAAGACGGGCACCAGACCGATCAGAACGACGGCTTCCAACAGCTTCCGGGGTTTCAGCAGACGCGCGAACATCGCAGGCGTCAGCGACATGCCCAGCGACCCCAGCACGGCGATGCCCAGGGTGTGGCCGAGCCACCAGGTCTGGAAGCCCTGCCAGACGATGTCGCCCTGGCCCATCAGCGACAGGATCAGGGTGCTGCACAGGGCGGCGGGAATCGGCGCCAGGACCGCCGCGAAGAACAGGAAGCTGACCGCGCCATTCAGGCTGGACAGATTGAGCGTGGGCGAGAAGCGGCGCGCCAGCAGAACGGCCGCCGCGATCTCGATCATGTTGGCGATGGTGAAGGCCAGGGCCAGCGGCGGCTTGTTGCCGGCGATGATCTCGCCGATCAGGATGCTGACGGTCAGGACGCCGGCGAAGGTAAGGTCGCTGGCGTGACCACGGCTGGTGCGCAGCCAGACGGCGACCGCGACGCCGCTGGCGCCCCACAGGCCGGCGACCAGCCCGGCCGAGCGGCCATACGCCACAGCCACGGCGACCAGGATGGCGACCGCAACGCCTGTCAGCACCGGGATCAGGGGACCGGAACCGTCCGGACCTTCGGCGCCGACGGGTACGGGCCGATGGCCAGCCGCCATCACGCCCTTTATGGGCGCGCTGGGGGGATCATCGACATTGAGCGCGCGGCTCAGGATCATGGACAGGTTCCGACCAATCAGAGGTCGGCATAGGATCAGCCGGTTCCTAATATCCCCTGAAGTCAGGGCCTCAATTTTTCATTGAAACGCCTGACGGCCTCGGCCGGGCCGTCGGGATAGTTCCAGACCCCGCCACTGACCGCCACGAAGTCGGCGCCGGCCTGCGCCAACTCGGCGGCGTTGTCGACCGTGATCCCACCGATGGCGACGCAGGGCGTCTCGACCGTTTCTTGCCACACCGACAGGATGTCCAAGGGCGGGCGATGGACCGTTTCCTTTGTGTCGGTGGGATAGAAGGCGCCGAAGGCGACGTAGTCGGCGCCGCCCTCTGCGGCGTCCCAGGCCAGGTCGCGGTCGTCGTGGCAGGTGACGCCGATCATGGCGCCCGGGCCCATGATACGCCGCGCCTCGGCCAGCGAGCCGTCTTGCTGACCGATGTGAACGCCGTCGCAGCCGGTGGTCCGCGCCAGATCGGGCCTGTCGTTCAGCAGGACCGCGACATCATGACGCCGCGCAATGGGAGCCAACACCTCGACCGCCGTGCGGATGGCGGCGTCGTCGGCGGGCTTCAGCCGGATCTGCAAGGCCGCGACATCGCCGGCGGCCAAGGCCTGATCCAAGGTCTGCGCAAAGGCATTCAGGTCGGCGATCACAGGCGGCGTGATCAGATACAGCCGGCAGGGCGGACGCTCGGGGACAGTCGGTGTTCGGGCCATGTCCGTCATTGCCTGCCCCCGCGACGATCCGTCAACGGGCCACCGCCAGCTGAGCCATGCGAACGACTTGCAATCGCCTTAAGGACTGCTATAGCGAACCATTCTCAGCCAGTGAAACGTGTAGCGCCTCGTGTACGTCTGCAACTGTAACGGTCTTCGCCAGCGTGATGTCGCCCAGGCCATCGAGGCCGGCGCCTGCCGTCCGCGCGACATCTTCGCGCGCAACCAGTGCCAGGCCCAGTGCGCCAAATGCGTCTGCGAGATGCTCCAGATGATTCAGGAAAGCCGCGAAGCGTTCGCACTCGCAGCCGAATAGTTTGCTTCGCTTGCGGGCGACAGTCACTCGCACTCTCAATGTAGTGATAAAAACTCGCAAATAAACAAAGCCCGTTTTACTGTGTTATGGCTGCGCTCGACAGACGGCGATAGCGCCGTGGCGAGACCAAGGATCATGGCCATGAAGGGCGACCCCGCAATCCTGCGCACGCTGAACGCAGTGCTGACCAACGAGCTGACGGCCGTGAATCAGTATTTCCTGCATGCCCGCATGTTCGAAAGCTGGGGCCTCGCGCACCTGGGCAATGTGATCTACGAAGAATCCATCGGCGAAATGAAGCACGCCGACATGTTGATCAAACGCATCCTCTTCCTGGACGGACTGCCCAATCTGCAAGACCTGCACAAGCTGAAGGTCGGCGAAGATCCGATCGAATGCCTGGGCGCCGACCTGCAACTGGAACTGGACAGCCGCGCGACGACCGCCGCCGCCGTGACCCAGTGCGAGGAAACCCGCGACTACGTCAGCCGTGACCTGCTGATGAAGATCCTGGCCGACACCGAAGAGCACATCGACTTCCTGGAAAACCAGCACAAGCTGATCGAGCTGATGGGCGCGCAGAACTATCTGCAATCGGCGATGAAAGAGATCGTCACCGACGGCGCGGCGACCGGCAACTAAGCTCTGCCTTCTGACGGAACTCCAATCCGCTCCGGCCATTAGCCTGTCAGGGCCAAGCTGGAGCGGACCATGACCGATATCGACGACGCCATCGACGACGTGCGCGACGCCGCCATGGACTTGCTGAACAGCGAGGGCCGCAGCGCCGGCCATGTGGTCGCCGGGATCGCCCTGACCGTCGGCTTCGCCCTGTTGGCCCACACCATCGCGTCGGGCGCGTTGAAGCCCCGTCGCAACCTGAAACAGGTGCGCGACAAGGACCTGCCGATCACCGAAAAGCCCAAGGGAGCCTTCAGCCTGATCCTGCCGGCGGTGTTTTCGGCGACGACTCTGTCTGCCGTGCGCGTCTGGAACGCGCCTCCGCAAAAGGAACGGACCCGCGCCATGGGCCTATGGGTCGCGGCCCAGACGGTGAACGCCGTCTGGCTTGGCCTGCGTCCGTCCTCAATGGCGCGTCAGGTGGTCGCCGCCATGTCGTCGGCCGGTCTGGCCGCCGCCTTCGCTCACGAGGCGCGCAAGCTGGACGAGGGGGCCGGCAAGATGGCGGCGCCGCTAGGATCAGGCGTGCGGTTCGGAAACTTCCTGCACCGCAAGGCCGACGACGCGTCGGGCGGACGCACCCTGCATTAGGTTGCGTCGCCTTGCCCTTTATCGGGGCTTCCTCTAGGGATCGCGCCCTATTCGCCTCGCCCCGAACGGAGCGAGGGCGCAACTCCATTTCCGATGTGACCCCATGAAGATCAACGGCAACACCATCAAGCCCGGCATGGTCCTGCAGCACAATGGCGGCCTGTGGGTCGTCACCAAGGCCAGCCACGTGAAGCCCGGCAAGGGCGGCGCCTTCGCCAACGTCGAGGCCAAGAACCTGGAGACCGGCAACAAGCTGAACGAACGCTTCCGGTCGGAAGACAAGGTCGAGCGCGTGACGCTGGAACAGAAGGATTTCTCCTATCTGTTCGACAACGGCGACAGCCTGGTCTTCATGGACGACACCACTTACGAGCAGATCGAACTGCAAAAGGACTGGGTCGGCGAAGAGCGTATCCCCTATCTGCAAGAAGGCATGAAGGTCGTCATCGAGATGCACGAAGAGCGTCCGATCGGCCTGGAACTGCCCGATCAGGTCGTGCTGGAAGTCGCCGAGACCGAGCCGACCGTGAAGGGCCAGACCGCCTCGTCGTCCTACAAGCCCGCGCTGGCGTCGAACGGCGTGCGCATCATGATCCCGCCCTATATGTCGGCCGGCGAGCGTATCGTCGTCGACACGACCAGCGGCGAATACGTCCGCCGCGCGGACTAACAGACCACCATGCTAAAGCGGCCCCTCGCGGGGCCGTTCCTTTCTGAACTTCTCCGACTGTCCGGCTGCGGCTTTGAAGGACTTTCGGACCAGGAGATTCCCCGATGGCCCTCGCCTCCGCCCTGCTCCAAGTCATGACCGATGCGGTGCGCAAGACCGCCCGCCCGATGCTGCGCGACTTCGGCGAAGTCTCCCAGCTTCAGGTGTCGAGGAAGGGCCCCGGCGATTTCGTCACAGCCGCCGACCTTAAGGCCGAAGACACGCTCTACGAACTGCTGATGAAGGCTCGCCCCGGCTATGGCTTCCTGGGCGAGGAACGCGGCATGATCGAGGGGACGGACAAGTCCCACACCTGGATCGTCGATCCGATCGACGGCACCACCAACTTCATGCACGCCATGCCCCACTTCGCCATCACGGTGGGGCTGGAACGCCGCGCGCCGGACGGGTCGAGCGAGATCGTCGCCGGGGTGACCTACAACCCCGTCATGAACGAGCTGTTCTGGGCCGAAAAGGGCAAGGGCTGCTATCTGAACGACCAGCGCATCCGCGTCGCCGGCCGTCGTGATCTATCCGAAAGCCTGATCGCCACCGGCTTGCCCTTCATCGGCAAGTCGGGTCACGCTCAGTCGATCAAGGACCTGCACGCGGTGGGCCAGCGCGTCGCCGGCATCCGCCGTCTGGGCTCGGCCGCCCTGGACTTCGCCTGGGTCGCGGCCGGTCGCTACGACGCCTATTATGAGCGCAACCTGAAGCCCTGGGACGTGGCGGCGGGCATCCTGTTCGTTACCGAGGCCGGCGGCCGGGTCACGACCATCGAGAACGACGGCGATCCCAAGACGGGCAAGTCGATCCTGGCGTCGAACACCGAACTGCATCCGCACCTGCGCAAGGTTTTGCAGGGCTCCTGAAGCTCGCTTCTGTCTCTTCCCCGCTTGGGGGAAGTGGCGCGGCGCTTCGTCAGCGCCGTGACGAAGGGGATCTTGCCTGATCGCCAGCGGCCGGTGGGGCGTCAAGAACCCCTCCACCGCTTCGCGGTCCCCCTCCCCACATGTGGGGAGGAGACGGTCATCGGCCTGTCGCGCCCCTGCCCTACCCAAGGCGGATGATCCGTTTCATCCTGTGCGGCCTCGTCCTTCTGACCGGAACGCCAGCCTTGGCCCAGCCCCTGATCATCGCCCATCGTGGCGCGTCCGGTGAACGGCCCGAGCATACGCGCGCGGCCTATGAGCTGGCGATCGAACAGGGCGCAGACGTGATCGAGCCGGATCTGGTGCTGACCAGAGATGGCGTCTTCGTCGATCGGCATGAGAACGAGATCGGCGGCACGACGGACGTGGGCGACCGGCCCGAGTTCGCAAGCCGTCGGACGACCAAGACCATCGACGGGGTCGAGACCACCGGCTGGTTTACCGAAGACTTCACCTTGGCCGAGTTGAAGACCCTGAGGGCCAGGGAGCGGTTGCCCGCGTTTCGACCGGGCAGCGCCGCCTATGACGGTCAAGAGCCAATCCTGACCTTCGGCGAGGTCGTCGCCATCGCGCGCGAGGCCTCGGCGCGGACCGGGCGGACAATCGCCGTGGCGCCGGAGCTGAAACACCCGACCTACTTCGCCGCGATCGGTTTGCCTATGGAGGACGGCTTCGTCGCTGAACTGGAGCGGCTGGGCCTGACGGGCGCCGACGCCCCGATCATCATCCAGTGTTTCGAGGTCGGGCCGCTGGAGCGGTTGGCGACGCGGATCGATGCGCCGCTGGCTCAACTCGTGGCCGCCAAGGGCGGACCGGCGGACCGGGCGGACGTGACCTATGCCCAGATGATCACGCCCGAGGGGCTAAAGGCCATCGCCGCCTACGCCGACTGGGTCGCGCCGGAGATGACCCTGGTTCTGCCGCGCGACGCCGAAGGCCGCACGACCGCGCCGAGCACCCTGGTCGCCGACGCCCATGCGGCGGGCCTCAAGGTCGTGGTCTGGACCCTGCGGGCCGAGAACGCCTTCCTGCCGGTCGAGCGACGCAGAGGCGACGACCCGGCCGGGCACGGCGATATGGCCGGCTATGCCGCAGCCTTCGCCGCAGCTGGGGTCGATGCGCTATTCAGCGACTTCCCGGATCTGGCGCGACCACGGCGCCCTAGTTGCGGAACTGAAGCTCGGCAAGGCGGGCGTAGAGGCCGCCCTGGGCGACGAGTTGCTCGTGGGTGCCCTCTTCGACCACGCGGCCGTCGTCCATCACGACGATGCGGTCGGCGCGCAGGACGGTGGCGAGGCGGTGGGCGATGACCAGGGTGGTGCGCTCCTCCATCGCCTGATCGAGGGCGACCTGGACCAGGCGTTCGCTTTCGGCGTCGAGGGCGCTGGTGGCCTCGTCCAGCAGCAGGATGGGGGCGTCGCGGACCAGGGCGCGGGCGATGGCCAGGCGCTGGCGCTGGCCGCCCGACAGGCTCTTGCCGCGCTCGCCGAGCGGGGTGTCGAACCCTTCCGGGAGGGCGTCGATGAAGCCGAGCGCCTGGGCCTTTTCGGCGACAGCGCGGGCCTCTTCCAAAGTCGTATTCTCGCGACCGAAGCGGATGTTCTCCAAGGCCGAGCCCGAGAACAGCGGCGTTTCCTGCGACACCCAGGCGAAGCGGTCGCGCACGGCGACGGGATCGGCCTGGCGCACATCGACGCCGTCGACCGAGACCATGCCGGTCTGCGGATCATAGAAGCGCAGCAGCAGGCGGAAGACCGTGGACTTGCCGGCGCCGGACGGGCCGACCAAAGCGACCGTCTCGCCAGGGCGCACGGTCAGGCTGAAGCCCTTCAAGGCCGGAAGGTCGGGGCGGCCTGGATAGGCGAAGCCCACGGCCGACATCGACACCTCGCCACGCGGGGGCGTTGGCAGGGCCGTGGCCTGGGGCGGCGGGGCGATGCCGGCGACGGCGCGCATCAGCTCCTCGATCCGCTCCATTGCGCCGGCGGCCTTTTGCACGTCGCCCCAGCTTTCGCCGAGCGCGCCAACGGCGCCTGCGGCGAAAACGGACAGCAGAACGAACTGAAGCAGGGCGCCAGGCGTCATAGCGCCCTTCACCACGTCCTGGGCGCCCAGCCAGAGCACCAGGGTCACGCCGCCGAACATGACAACGATGATCAGGGCGGTCATCCAGGCGCGGGCCTGCATCCGCGTCAGGGAAGCGTTGAAGGCGTCCTCGACCGCCGCGCCGAAGCGGGTGATGGCGCTCTGTTCACGACCGAAGGCCTGGACCGTCTCAATGGCGTCCACGCTTTCGCCGGCGAAGCCGACGGCGTTGGCGAAGCGGTCCTGGGACGCGACGGTCAGTTTGCGCACCTTGCGGCCGAAGATGAAGATCGGCCCCAGGAGGAAGGGCACGATCAGCAGGACGAAGCCGGTCAGCTTGGGGCTGACGAAGAACAGCAGGGCCACGCCGCCGATCAGGGTCAGGAAGTTTCTGAGCGCGTACGAGATCGATGTCGTCATCAGCGTCTCGACCAGGGCGATGTCCGTGGTCAGGCGCGACAGCACCTCGCCGGTGCGCATATGGACGTAGAAGGACGGGTCCAGCGTCAGGATGCGGCCGAACAGGCCCTTCCGCACATCGGCGATGACGCGCTCGCCCGTGCGGGTGACGAAATAGTAGCGTGCGGCGGTCGCCAGCCCCAGGAACAGGGCGTTGGCGCCCAGCAGCAGGAACCAGATGTTCAGATTGGCGCCGCCCGCCTCAAACCCATGATCGATGGCCCCGCGCGCCAGGGCGGTCAGGCCCAGCGAGGCGGCGGTGGACAGCAGCAGCCAGAAGACCGCCATCAGGGCATGACCCTTGTGGCGCATGGCAAAGGGAATCAGTCGCGCCAGCGGGCGGATGTCGCGGCGCTTGGCGCGCTTGGCGCCCGCTTCGGACATCTGGTCGGCCAGAAGGGCGCCGGCGCTGGGCCGCCCCTCCAGCGACGCCATGCCCGAGGCGCGGTTGGCGGAAGGAGCGGAGGCGGCGGCTTGATCGGTCATTTCGCCCGCCTCTTGCCCCGGAACGCCCCCCGGTGTAAACGCCGCCCCTCATTCCCGCCGGGCCTTTCCCTTAAAAAGGATTTGGTGGCGGGTTTCTCATTTCACGCGCACGGACGGTCGGCATCGTCACCGCGCAGAGACCGGACGACGACCATGAAGGCGGATACCCATCCCGACTACCACTTCATCACCGTGGTGATGACCGACGGCAGCACCTACCAGACCCGTTCGACCTACGGGAAGGAAGGCGACAAGCTGGCCCTCGACATCGATCCGTCGACGCACCCGGCCTGGACGGGCGGCAACGCCCAGCTGATGGACCGCGGTGGTCGCGTCTCGCGCTTCAACAACAAGTTCGCCGGCTTCATCAAGAAGTAAGCGCGTCTTGGCTGCGACATCTCGCAGCAATCGGAACACCAAGAGCGTCGGTCGCAAGGCCGGCGCTTTTTGTTTGGTCGGAACACCGATAATGTGGGGGCGTTCGGGTACCAGGGGCGTCGGCCACGCTGGCCGAAGCGATCGAAGAAGCGGAAGACTATGAATAGACGGCAACTGGGTCTGGGCGTCGCGATGGCGGCCATGACCCTTGGCTCGGCGGCGCGCGCGCAGCAGGTCTTCGTGCAGCGCGGACCGGAGGCGACCGCCTTCTACAACAGCTTCAACGACCAGATTTCGCGTCTACCCGAGACGCAGCAGGCGGATGTGCGCGCCTTCTATGAAATGAACGGCTGGCGGCCGGTGTGGAACGCCGACCGGGTGCGGGCCTTGAACACCGTCGCGGCCGGCGCCAATCGCCATGGTCTGGCGGGCTCTGACTATTTCGACTTCGTGGGACTGGCGGCCGATCCGACGAGCGCGGACCTGCGGACCACGGCGGCGGCGCTGGCCTATGCCCGCGTCCTGGCCGAGGGCAAGGTCCGGCCCGAGACGGTCGAAGACCTGTGGGAGATGCAGAAGAACCGTGTGGACCTGCCGCGCGGTTTGAGCGACGCCCTGACCCGCAATGTGCTGGGCCAATGGTACGAGGGCCTGGCGCCCACCGACATCGGCTATCAGAACCTGTCGGCCGGCTATGTCCGCTATCGCCGTCTGGCGGCGCAGGGCGGCTGGCCCCGCTTCACCCAGGGCGCGACCATCGAGCCGGGCAACAGCGATCGCCGCATCCCCGCCCTGATCGATCGCCTGACGGCCGAAGGCGACCTGTCGGCCGCCGACGGCGCGCGGCTGAAGTCGCAGGGCCTGGTTTACAACGCCGAACTGCAACGTGCGGTGCAAAGCTTCCAGAACCGCCATGGACTGGGCGCCGACGGGCGGATCGGCGCGGGCACCCAGCGCTCGCTGGGCGCCTCGGCCGAGGACCGTGCGCGTCAGATCGCGCTGAACCTGGAGCGCCGTCGCTGGCTGAAGCGCGAGGTTGCGCCCGAGCGGATCGAGGTCAACACCGCCGCCGCCATTATGGTCTATTGGAAGGACGGCAAGCCGGTTCACTCCAACCGCGTCGTGGTCGGCTCGGCCGAGAACCAGACGCCCAGTCTGGAGAAGCCGTTCGCCTCTGTCGTGGCCAATCCGCCCTGGTATGTGCCGGCCGGCATCGCGCGCCGCGAAATCCTGCCCAAGGGGCCGGGGTATCTGGCCGCCAACGATATGTATGTGAAGGACGGCACGGTCATCCAGCGCGCCGGTCCGCGTTCGGCCCTCGGCTATGTCAAGTTCGAGCTGCGCGACAGCTACGCCATCTTCCTGCACGACACGCCGTCGAAGGCCGCCTTCAACCTGTCCACGCGTCAGCGCAGCCACGGCTGCGTGCGGGTGCAGAATGCGGTGGAGTTCGCGCGCCTGCTGCTGTCGCCCGATCCGACCAAGCTGGCCCAGTTCGACACGGCCCAGGACACGCGCGAGACGACGCGCGTGACCACCGGACGCGAAATCTCGGTACGTCTGCTGTACTGGACCGCCTTCGTGGACGGTCAGGGTCGCGTGGCGTTCCGCGAGGACGTCTATGGGCGCGACGACAAGCTGGCGCAGGCGCTGGGCATCGGCGTCAATCTGCCCAAGCCCATCGACGACGGCCGGGCGGACGCCAACGACGTCGGGCCGTAAAGGGGGCGATCAGCCCCTGAAGGCCGCCTCGAGCATGCCCATCTGGCTGAGCACCGGGTTTTCTGGGGCCTGATCCTGATCGTCGGCATACATGCGGCGATCCAGATACAGGGTGCGGTCGAACAGCTTTTCCGATCGCACGAGGTATTCAATCAGGGCGATCGGCAACTCGGCGTGGCTGGGCTCGGCGTCGATGCGGCGCTCGTTCAGGCGATAGCGCGGCTCGCAGGCGGTTTCCGGCGACATGTCGTCTTCGCGCACGGCGCGCTGGACCAGGAGCCAGGAGGCGATCTGCATCAGGCGGGTGGTCAGCTTCATGCTCTCAGCCGCATAGGCCAGGGCGGCGGCGCGCGACAGCATCTTGGAGTCGCGACGGCCCTCGCCGTCCAGATAGGCGGCGGTTTCTTCGACCAGTTCCATGCCTTCGCGGAAGGTGCGATCGAACAGCTCCGACCGGGCGAAATCGCGAACGGTGCGGCTGCGGTCAGCGGGGGACGGAGCGGAGGTCATTTGAGCATTGATCATCAGAGAAGGTCGGGTCCGTCCTGCAATCGGCCCCTGGCGGCGCCGTTCGCACGAAAGATGCAACGCTCATGCCATGCCAGCGGATCATTCGCGATCACGAACCGAAGCTGAACAGGGCGTCGGCGGCGTTTTTCTTGGAGCGTTTCGTCTCGATCGCGGCTCGCGAGCGCGTGATCTCGGCCTCAAGCGCGGCGATCCGCTCCTGCAAATCCTCGACGGCGTAAACATCCAGATCTTCGCGTGACAGGGCCCGCAGCGGTTCACCGCGTTGCGGGCGGGGTTCAAGATCTTCGAACATCGTCGCCTTCCTTTCGCGCTGTCATGGCCAAGGCGGTCCACGTTCCCTATCTGAACGCCCGGATACGGACGAATGCAAGGCGAGTGCGATGCGCGTGATCGAAATCGAAGGCGGTTCCGGACCGGCCGAGGCGCTGAAAATCGCCGAACGGCCCGATCCCGTGGCGAGGCCGGGTCAGGTGCTGATCCGGGTGCGGGCGGCGGGTGTGAACCGGCCGGACCTGCTGCAACGCACCGGCGCCTACCCCCCTCCCCCCGGCGCGTCGGACGTTCTGGGGCTTGAAATCGCCGGCGAGATCGAGGCCGTCGGAGAGGGCGTCACGCGCTGGGCGGTCGGCGACCGGGTCTGCGCCCTGCTGGGCGGCGGCGGCTATGCGGAGTTGGCCGTGGTGGATGCGCGTCATGTCCTGCCGATCCCCCAGGGTCTGGATTTCGTTCAGGCGGCCGTGCTGCCGGAAACCGTCTTCACCGTCTTCGCCAATGTGTTCGAGGGCGGCGCGCTGAAGGCCGGCGAGACGTTGCTGATCCACGGGGCGACCAGCGGCATCGGCGTGACGGCCATTCAGATGGCCAAGGCGGCCGGCGCCCGGGTGATCGCCACCTCACGCGGGGCGGACAAGGCCGCAGCCGCCAAGGCGCTGGGCGCGGACATCAGCCTGGACGCCAAGAGCGATGATCTGGAAGCGCAGATCCGCGAGGCGGGCGGCGCGGATGTGGTTCTGGACATGGTGGGGCGCGATTACGCCGCCCTGAACCTGAACAGTCTGAATGCGGGCGGGCGCTGGGTAGTCATCGCCTCCCTGACCGGCCCCAAGGTCGAGATGGATCTGCAGCGGATCATGCTAAAGCGATTGACCCTAACGGGATCGACCTTACGCAGCCGCCCGGCGGACGAAAAGGCGCGTCTAACCGCGGCTGTCGAGGCGACCGCCTGGCCGTGGGTCGCATCCGGCAAGGTGAAGCCGCCGGTTCAGGCGGTGTTCGCGTTGGAACAGGCGGCCGATGCGCACGCTGAACTGGAAGCCGGCGGGCACATCGGCAAGATCGTGCTGAGCGTCTAGTACCGCCCGCCACGCACGGGGCGCAGCGACGAAATGTTGTCGTTGAAGCCGCCGTTCAGGAAGCGGACGTCGCCTTCGACGATGCGGCAGCGTCCCCGGAACTCGGCGTCGGTGCAGACTTCCCAGCGGCCTTCGACGCGCATCGAACTGATGCGGTCGTTGAATGGGGTGCGGCCCAGGTTGCGGTCTTCGCTGGTGAACTCACGCGAAGCGCCGCGGAAGTTGGCGTTCTCATAGACGGTGATCGAGGACCGACCCCAGCCGCCGCCATTGCCGCCGCCCCATCCCCCTTCGCCTTCCCACTGACCTCGCACCGGGCCACAGACCAACAGACCATTTTCGTTCGCGATGTCGAAGCGGCCGCAGCGGCTGTAGTCCAACGAGCTGGCGCGACGATCCCGACCGCCGCCCTCGCAACGGGCGAACAGGCGACCGTCGCGCACCGAGGCGTCCGTGCAGCTTTGGCGATAACTGCCTTGGGGCGCGCGGCCGGCGCCAGCGCCCCAGTCTGGACCGCCGTTGCCCGGCCCACCATTGCCAGGCCCCCAGCCGCCGCCGGGACGGCCGGGCTGGCTGTCTTCATAGTCGCCACGGAACCGCCCGCAGACCAGCAGGCCGTTGTCGTTGTTGATCTCCTCGCCGCCGCAGCGGTTCAGCTCGATCGACGTGCCGCGCATCCGGCCGCGCGTATCGCGGCAATCGGCATAGAGACGACCGCGATTCACATAGGCTTCCGAACACGACTGGGTATAGCCGCCGCGCGGGGCGACGCGTTGCTGCGCATAGTCCTGGCCGGAGGCCATTGCTGCGGCCAGAGCCGCGCCAAGCAGAATGGACATGGTGGTTCTCCTCTCCCGAAGCTGAAAAGCTTCATTACCGCGAAGGTTGCGTCAGGGCGGATGAACCGTTGCTGTATGGGATTGTCGCTCAGCGTTTTCTTTTGTGTCGAATAGGCCTATATCGGCATCATACGCGCCCGGTCGAAAGGCCGGGCGCCGTCGTATCCAACGCCAGCCGAAGCCTCATTCGGCGGCTCAACAACACCGGGACGAACGCCCCATGAGCGACATTTTGATGCCCAAGGCCACTGCGGTCTGGCTGGTCGACAACACCTCTCTCAGCTTCGAGCAGATCGCCGACTTCTGCGGCCTGCACCCGCTGGAAGTTCGCGGCATCGCCGACGGCGACGTGGCGCGCGACATCCGTGGCGTAGATCCCGTCACCGGCGGCCAGCTGACGCGCGAAGAACTGGACAAGGCCCAGGGCGACGAAAACTATCGCATGAAGGCGATCGTCAGCCGCCACGCCGAACTGCTGAAGTCGGCAAAGCCGGCGCCGAAATACACGCCCGTGTCGCGCCGCCAGGACCGCCCCGACGCCATCGCCTGGTTCGTGCGCAACCACCCCGAGGTGACGGACGCCCAGATCGCCAAGATGCTGGGTACGACCAAGTCCACCATCGAGAGCGTGCGCAACCGCACGCACTGGAACAGCGCCAACATCAAGCCGGTCGATCCGGTGACGCTGGGCCTGGTCGGCCAGCTGGCCCTGGACGAGATCGTCAAGAAGGCCGCCGACAAGAAGGCCAAGGACGATCTGAAGAACGGCGGCGGCACGATTCAGCCCGTCGAACAGGTCGAGGCCGAGCCCGAGTTCGTGCCGGAAGCCCGCCAACGTCCCGGCGCCGAGCCGACGGCGGAATCGGTGTTCGGCACCAAGGACTGATCCGCCTTCGCGCAACGAAAACGGCCCCGGAGAGCGATCTCCGGGGCCGTCGTCGTTTTCAGGGAGACGGACGCTAGGTCGCGCGCGCCTCCAGACTGGTGATTTCTTCCTTCAGCCGAAGCTTCTTCTGCTTCAGCGCCCTGACCTGCAACGGATCCGTGGACGGGCGGGTAAGCTCCTTCTGGATGGTCTCATCCAGGGTGCGATGACGATTACCCAGTTCGCGAATACGAGCCTCGATGGTCATGGCTTGCGCCTCCTTTGGTTAGGGACCAGTAGAGTGAGCGCCCGGTTTGGCGCGCTGTGTAATCACTTTCCAGTGACAGCCCGTCGCCCCGGACCCGAAGGAGGCTGACCCTCAAAATGGACGATGATGTGAACGGAGCCATACGGAACCCGCCCGCCAGACTGGTGGTCGGAATTTCAGGGGCTTCCGGCGCCGTCTATGGCGCCCGGGTGCTGGACGCACTGAACGATTTGGGCGTCGAAAGCCATCTGGTCGTGACCAAGGCCGCCCTGCTCACATTGTCGCAGGAGACCGATCTGTCTCCCGACGAACTGACGGCCAAGGCGTCGGTGGTTCACAAGCTGGGCGACGTGGGGGCGACGATCGCCTCCGGCTCTTTCCGCACCCTGGGCATGATCGTGGCGCCCTGCTCGATCAAGACGATGAGCGAGATCGCGACAGGCGTGACCTCTACCCTGCTGACGCGGGCGGCCGACGTGACGCTGAAAGAGCGGCGACCGCTGGTGCTGATGGTGCGCGAAACGCCGTTCCACCTGGGCCACCTGCGCACCATGACGGCCTTAGCCGAAATGGGCGCGATCATCGCCCCGCCCCTGCCCGCGCTTTACGCCCGGCCGAGCTCGATCATGGAGATGGTCGATCAGTCGGTGGGTCGGACGCTGGATCTGTTCGGCCTGGATTGGGGCGCGGTGCGACGCTGGGAAGGCCTGAAGTCATGAGGCTGTGGGACTGGGCGGTCGCCGCCTATGGCGCGCCGGGGGTCGGCGAGGCGTGTCTGGCGCTGCAGGACAGCCACGACCAGAACGTGCCTGTGCTGCTGTGGTCCGCCTGGGTCGCGGCGACGGGACGAAAGCCCGACGAAGAGACAATCGAGGCGGCCTGCGACACCGCCCGGGCCTGGGAGAGCGTCGTGGTCGCCCCGCTACGTTCGGTGCGGCGGATCCTGAAGGCGCCGGTGCCCGATATCGACGATGGCCCGCGTGAGAGCATGCGCAACCGCATAAAGGCGCTGGAGCTGGAGGCGGAGCGGCATTTGCTGGACGCGCTGGAGGCGTTGGCGCCCGAACCCAGCGGGCCGGCCCGCCCGATCATCGACGGCCTGGCAGCCACCGCCCGGATGTGGGCGGATGTGACACCGCGCCCGGCTCTGATCCGGCTCGCAGACGCCCTTCCGGCCTGAGATCAGCGTGGCTATAAGCGGCCTGAGACGAGCGGCGTGGAGATGACACGATGAACGACGACACGCCTGCGATCACCGAGGAAATGGCCGAGCTTCAGGCGCGGGTGAACCATCTGCGCCAGGAGCACGCCGACCTGGACGCCTCGATCGAGGCCTTGGGTCAGGCCGCCATTCCCGATCAGCTGATGATCGCCCGGCTGAAGCGCAAGAAGCTGGCGCTGAAGGACGAGATCGTGAAGCTGGAAGACCGAATCCTGCCCGACATCATCGCCTGATCTGGCCGGTCGAGCGGCAGGTTCCGCCCTGCGACCATCCGCCGCCCTGCCCTAGCCCCAAAGTCGCCAAAGCCCGCGGGCATAAGCCGTCCTCCCACGGAACGCCGTGCGCTGTCGGGGCGCCGCTTCCTTCATTCCAGAGCGTAGAGACGCTGGAGAGGCCGCCGAATGCGACGCCTGCTGTCCAACGCGCCGATGGCGCGGTGCAAGACCCTGTTGATCCACTCCGGCCAGACGGCCGCCTTCGCCGCCGTGGCCGTCTTCGCCGCCGCC
>NZ_DLTK01000051.1:0-7693 GCF_002500885.1 Brevundimonas sp. UBA7838 | reverse complement strand
CCAGCAGGTGCTGGGCCAGGTGCAGCGCAAGCCGGCCACCGATCCGCTCAACCCGAATGGCGTGGACAAGGTGTTCTCGTACCCGATCAACATCGCCAGCCAACGAGATCGGAAGAGCGAGGCGGCGCTGGACTACCGTTGGGGCACGCAGTCGGTGGGTGATTTCGCGGTCAACGCCGGCTACTACCGGCCGCTCAAGCACACCACCCAGGACAAGGAAGGCGACCCGGTCTACGACCAGCTGTGCTGCGCCAACTCCAACGAACTGCAGTACCGCGCCACCCTGGGCGTGAACTGGAAGCGCGGGCCGTTCACCGCCAGCGCCTTCGGCATACGCAACGCCCCCACCTGGGACAGCCGCGGCGAGCAGCGCAACATCGGCCCCTGGACCACCTGGCACGCCACGGTCGGCTACCGCATCAACGACCTGGCCAGCCTGCTGCTGACGGTCAACAACCTGACCGACGAGCCGTTCAAGACCTTCGAGAACGGCGATGAGCGCCGAACCATCGACTATCAGCACTACGGCCGCACCTTCGCGGTCGGGCTGAACTACAAGTTCTGATTTCCCCTCTCTTCTGAGCAAACTTGGGCCGCCGCGTTCGCGAGGCGGCCCTTTTCTTTGCCTGCGCCCCGGCCCCGCGGGAAAGTTTCGTTACAGAGCGCGCTTTTCGGCTGGACGCGCCTTTCGCGATGTCCGAACCAAGCAGGATGAGAACCGCGCGACCACAGCGCGGCCGTTCGATTTCACTGGGGGATCATTCATGACCGTTCCGGACGCCGGAAAACGCCAGGGCGCAGGCCTGGCCTTCGCCTATGTCACCACGCTGTTCTTCGCCTGGGGCTTTGCGACCTCGCTGATCGACCCGCTGATCGCGGCGGTGAAGCGCGTGTTCGACCTGAACAACGCCGAGGCCTTCCTGACCACCTTCGCCTGGTTCATCGCCTACGGGTTGATGTCTCTGCCGGCGGCCTCGGTCCTCAGCAAGCTGGGCTACAGCCGTTCGATCATCGGCGCCCTGATCGTCATGGTCGCGGGCTGCCTGATCGTGCCGGCCGCCACCGCCGCCGACTGGTATCCCGGCGTCCTGATCGCCCTGTTCGTCATTGCCTCGGGCGTGACCCTGCTGCAGGTCGCGGCCAATCCGCTGGTCGCCGAGCTGGGCAGCCCCAAGGGCGCCTCCAGCCGTCTGAACCTGTCGCAGGCCTTCAACTCGCTGGGCACGACGGTCGGTCCGTGGCTGGGCTCGCACGTCCTGCTGACGGGCGGCGTCTTCGCCGCCGGCGCCGTGGTCACCGCCGCGACCCGCACCCAGTCGCTGCGCAGCATCGACATGGCCTTCCTGGGCATGGGCGCCTTCTTCGCCTTGATCGCCGTTTTCATCTTCACGGCTCGCAAGAAGATCAATGCGGCGGCGCCTGAGTTCCACAACGCGGTCTCGCCGCTGAAGGCGCTGTCGTCGCCGTGGGCCGTGTTCGGCGCCTTGGCCATCTTCCTCTACGTCGGTTCCGAAGTCGCCATCGGCGGCATGCTGACCAACTTCCTCGAAAGCCCCGACATCCTGAACGCCCCCATCGAGACGGCGGGCAAGATGGTCGCCCTGTACTGGGGCGGCGCCATGGTCGGCCGCTTCATCGGCTCGCTCGTGCTGACCAAGGTTCGCCCCGGCATCGTCCTGGCCTTCTGCACCGTCGCGGCGGCCGTCCTGTGCCTGACCGTCAGCCAGATCGGCGGCCCGACGGCGGCCTATGCCGTCCTGTCGATCGGCCTGTTCAACTCGATCATGTTCCCGACCATCTTCACCCTGACGCTGGAGCGCTCGACTGCGCCGACGTCGGCGACGTCGGGCCTGCTGGTGTTCGGCATCATCGGCGGCGCCCTGCTGCCCCAGGTCGCGGCGCATATCGCCGATGCGGCCGGCAAGCTTCAGCCCGCCTTCATCGTGCCGATGCTGGGCTACGTCGGCCTGACCATCTTCGCGATCGGCTGCATCCGCACCAAGGCGCGGACCGAAGTGACCTCGACCGCCTCCCACTGAGGCTGGTCGCCACACAAGACAAAGGGCGCGGAGGTCAGCCTCCGCGCCCTTTTTCATTTCGGCCATGGGATCAGCCGTCGATCAGCGACTGAAGAATGGGCGCCAGTCGGTCGCGCATCTCCTCGCACTGGGCGGGTTCGATGTTGAAGCTGCCGCCGCCCAGTTCGCGACTGACCGACATGCCCATGATGAAGCCGGCCAGGAGACGCGCGCGGACGGTGGCGTCCGGCCCGCTCAGCCATTCCTCCAGCGGACCGAAGAAGCGCTGGGTGCAGGTGTTCTGAACCATCTCCGACGCCTTGGCCGAGCCGATGGAGCGCAGCATGATCGACATGCCCTTCAGCTTTTCGGCCTTCTTGGGTTCAAAGACGATCTCATGCGCCACGCGCCGGCCGAAGTCGGCCTTTTCGCCCTGCATCAGGGCGCTGCCGTCGCCGCAGCTGTCCAGCGCGGCCAGGAACAGATCGTCCTTGGAGCCGAAGTAGCGGCTGATCAGGGCCGCATCGACGCCCACGTCGCGGGCGATGTCGCGCATGCCCACGTCGTCATAGCTCTCGGCCGCGAATCTCTCGCGCGCAGCATCGAGAATGGCCGTGCGCGTGGCGGCGGCGTTTCTCGGGCGTGGGCCGGGACATAACAAGGTGATGACACTCCACAGACAATAACCGTAGATCACATATGGCTTTGTCAACGCCTGTTGACAAGCGCCACGGCTCTGACCATTAAGTCACCACGCGTTGACAAGGCCGACTCCCCATCGGCCTCTGTCCGCACGACAGGGATTTACCTCCGACAGGGAGATGCGCAGATGCGCGGGCTGAAGATTGCGGCGGTATCCGTCATGGTGACGGGTGCGCTTTATGGTTGTTCTCCAAAGGCAGAGGCGCCGGCGCAAGGCGCGCCGCCCGTGACGGTGGCTGTGCCGCTGAAGCAGCAGGTGCGGGACTGGGACGAGTTCACAGGTCGCTTCGAAGCGGTCGAGAGCGTGGACGTGCGCGCCCGCGTCGGCGGCTATATCCAGGCGGTTCATTTCCGCGACGGTCAGATGGTCCAGAAGGGCCAACTGCTGTTCACCCTGGATCCGCGCCCGGCCCAGGCCGCGCTGGCCCAGGCTCAGGCCCAAGTGGCCCAGGCCCAGTCGCAACTGTCGCTGGCCCGCGCCAACCTGGCCCGCAGCGAGGCCCTGCTGGCCTCTCAAGCCGTGTCCAAGGCTGAGTATGATTCCAACAAGGCGGCCGTCGATGCGGCCCAGGCCAATCTGGCGGCCGGCAACGCCGCCGTTCGCAATGCGCGTCTGAACCTGGAATACACCCGCGTCACCGCCCCGACCTCGGGTCGCGTGTCCGACCGTCGCGTCGATCCGGGCAATGTCATCGCAGGCGGTTCGTCGGCCGGCGACATCCTGACCACCATCATCTCGGGCGGGCCGATCCACTTCGTCTTCGACGGCTCGGAAGCGGTCCTGCTGAAGTATCTGCGTCAGGGCGGCGCCAATCAGGGCGCGGTCGTCAACGTGCGCCTGCAGGACGAAAGCACCTACAAGCACACCGGCCGCCTCGACTTCTCGGACAACGCCGTGGACACCGCCTCGGGCGTGATCCGTCTGCGCGCCATCCTGCCTAACGCCGACGGCTTCCTGCGCCCCGGCATGTTCGGCAGCGCCCAGGTCGCGGGCGCCGGCGCTTATGACGCCCTGCTGGTGCCGGATTCGGCCATCGGCACCGATCAGGCCCGCCGCACCGTCGCCGTGGTCAACGCCGACGGCACTGTGACGAACAAGGCCGTCCAGCTCGGCCCGATCGTGCAGGGCTTGCGCGTCGTCCGTTCGGGCCTGGCCCCGACTGACCGCGTCATCATCGCGGGTCTGCAACGCGCCGCCCAGCCGGGCTCCAAGGTCACGCCCAAGAACGGCAAGATCGAACCCGTCGCCGGCGATGCGTCCCAGGCGCCCGTCACCCAGGCGGCGCCCGCGTCCAGCGCCTCCTTCGCCAACAGCCTGCCGGCCGGCTAAGCCATGAACATCTCCCGCTTCTTCATCGACCGGCCGATTTTCGCGGCCGTGATCGCGGTGGTGATCTCCATCATCGGCATCGCCGCCTATCCGCTGCTGCCGCTGTCGCAGTATCCGGAGATCGCGCCGCCGACGATCACCATCAACGCCGCCTATCCCGGCGCCTCGGCCGAGACCCTGGCCGAAACCGTCGCCGCCCCCATCGAGCAGGAGGTGAACGGCGTCGAGAACATGCTCTACATCTCCTCCTCGTCCACATCGGACGGGGCGGTGGCCATCACGGTGACCTTCCAGCCCGGCACAGACCTGGATTCCGCTCAGGTGCTTGTTCAGAACCGGGTGGCCCTGGCCGAACCCCGCCTTCCAGAGGCGGTTCGCCAGACCGGCGTCGTGGTCAACAAGGCCGAGAGCGGCTTCCTGATGATCCTGGGCCTGACGTCGCCCGACGGCACCCTGGATAACGATTATGTCGGCAACTACGCCAACTCCACGCTGCGGGACCGTCTGCTGCGGATCGAGGGCGTGGGCGCAGTTCAGGTCTTCGGCGGCGGCAACTATTCGATGCGCGTCTGGATCGACCCGGCCAAGGCGGCCGAGCGCGGTCTGACGGGTCCCGAGATCGTTTCCGCCCTGCGCGCCCAGAACGTCCAGGCCGCCGCCGGCTCCATCGGTCAGCCGCCGTTCCCCAACAGCGCGGCCGCCTTCCAGCTGCCGGTCCAGGTCCAAGGTCGTCTCAGCGATCCCAATGAGTTCGCCAACGTCGTCCTGAAGACGGACGCCCAAGGCCGCGTCACCTATCTGCGCGACGTGGCGCGGATCGAACTGGGCGCCCAGGACTATGGCATCCGCGGCTTCTTTGACGGCCAGCGCGGCGTCGGCATCGCCATCGTTCAGCAGCCGGGCGCCAACGCCCTTGGCACCGCTGACCGCGTCCTGAAAGAGGTCGAGGCTCTGAAATCCGAAGTGCCTGCCGGCATGAAGGTGGACGTGCCCTACAACCCGACCGAATTCGTCGCCGCCTCGGTGGAGTCGGTTCAGCACACCCTGGTCGAAGCCGTCATCCTGGTCATCATCGTGGTCATGGTCTTCCTGCAGACCTGGCGCGCGGCCATCATCCCCATCGTCGCCATTCCCGTCGCCTTGGTCGGTACCTTCGCGGTGCAGCTGGCGCTGGGCTATTCGATCAACTCCCTGTCCCTGTTCGCCCTGGTCCTTGCGGTCGGCATCGTCGTCGATGACGCCATCGTCGTGGTCGAGAACGTGGAGCGGGCCATCGGTGAAGGGCTCAGTCCCAAGGAGGCCGCTTATCGATCGATGCAGGAGGTTTCCGGCGCCCTGATCGCCATCGGCCTGGTGCTGGTGTCGGTGTTCGTGCCGACGATGTTCGTGCCCGGCATTCCCGGCATCTTCTATCGCCAGTTCGCGGTCGTCATCGCCTCGGCCTCGGTCATCTCCTTGTTCGTGTCCCTGACGCTGTCGCCGGCCATGGCCGCCCTACTGCTGAAGCCGCACAAGAAGGATCACGAGCACGCTCGCAAGCCGGGCGTCCTGGGCACGGTCGTCTATTACGGCGGCTGGGCCGGGCGGAAGTTCAACGAGGGTTTCGACTGGCTGTCGGATCGTTACGGACGCCTGACCGCGCGTCTGGTGCGCACGGTCGGTCTGGTGCTGATCATCTATGCCGGTCTTCTGGGCCTGACCGCCTGGCGTCTGGTGGACACCCCTTCGGGCTTTATCCCTGAACAGGATCAGGGCTTCCTGATCGGCGTCATCCAACTGCCGGCCGGTGCATCTCTGGACCGCACCCAGGCGGTGATGGAACGCGCCACCAAGATCATCCAGGGCACTTCCGGGGTGAACGGCACCGTGGCCTTCGCGGGTCTCGATGGTTCCAGCTTCTCGTTCGGCTCGAACGCCGCCACCATCTTCGTGCGCCTGAACGGCTTCGAGGAACGCTCCAAGGAAGAGGCCGCCACGGCCCTGGCCGGCGCCATCACCCAGGCGACCGGCCAGATCGAGGACGCGCAGATCTTCGTCATCGCCCCGCCGGCGGTCCAGGGTCTGGGCACCGGCAACGGCTTCTCGATGATGATCCAGGACCGGGAAGGCGCCGGCTATCGTCCGCTGGAAGGCGCGACTTTCGCCATGATGGGCGCTGCCGCCCAGAAGCCGACCGAGGTCAGCCAGGTCTTCTCGACCTACAACACGGCCTCGCCGCGCATCACCGCCGACGTCGATCGTGACAAGGCGCTGATGTTGGGCGTCCAACCCAGCTCGGTGTTCGACACTCTCGGCGTCTATCTGGGCTCGTCCTACGTCAACGACTTCAACATGCTGGGCCGCACCTTCCGGGTGACGGCGCAGGCGGAGCCGACGGCGCGCGACGACATCGCCGACATCGCCAATCTGAAGACCAAGTCGTCCACGGGCGCCATGGTGCCGATCGGATCGGTGGCCAATCTGGTCAACGATTCCGGCCCGGCGCGGATCGTGCGCTACAACCTGTTCCCGGCGGCTGAACTTCAGGGCAACGCCGCAGCAGGGGTCTCTTCCGGCGAGGCGCTGCAGGTTATGGAAACCATGGCCGCCCAGACCCTTCCGCAGGGCTTCTCCTACGAATGGACGGGTCTGGCCTATCAGCAGAAGGCGGCGGGTTCCGGCGCGACGGTCATCTTCCTGATGGCGGTGGTGTTCGTCTTCCTGGTGCTGGCGGCTCAGTACGAGGCCTTCACGCTTCCGCTGGCGGTCATTCTGATCGTGCCGATGTGTCTGCTGGCGGCCATCATCGGGGTGAACCTGCGGGGCCTGGACAACAACATCCTGGTCCAGATCGGGCTTGTCGTTCTGATCGCCCTGGCGGCCAAGAACGCCATCCTGATCGTCGAGTTCGCCAAGCAGGCCGAGGAAGAGCAAGGCATGAACCGGTTCGAGGCTGCGGTTGCCGCCGCCAAGACCCGCCTGCGTCCGATCCTGATGACCTCCTTCGCCTTCATCCTCGGCGTCGTGCCGCTGATGCTGGCCTCGGGGCCGGGCGCGGAGATGCGTCAATCGCTGGGCACGTCCGTCTTCTCGGGCATGCTGGGCGTGACCTTCTTCGGCCTGATCTTCACCCCGGTCTTCTATGTGGTCAGCCGCTGGCTGTCCTCGAAACTGCCGCAAGGCAAGAAACCGACCCCGACGCCTGACCGTCCTTCGGACCGGCCCGTGCGTTATGACGAAACCAGCGACCTGACCGATCCGAACGCGCCTGCGCCCGCGACCGGCCGGGGAGGGGACATCTGATGACCCGCAACAAGACCCTCAGCTTCCTGACCGCCGCAGCCCAGTTGACGGCTTCTGGCGCCCTGCTGGCCGCCTGCGCGGTCGGGCCCAAGGCGCCGATCGCCGACCTGCCTGTCGCCGGCACAGGCGCCTTCGTCGGCTCGGCCAGTCCCACCGTCTCGACCGCCGCGGCGCGCGATGACTGGTGGCGGCTGTACGAAGACCCCACGCTGGACGCCCTGATCCAGCAGGCCTTCGCCGAGAACAACCAGCTCGAGGCCGCCTTCGCCAATCTGCGCGCGGTTCGGGCGTCGCTGTCAGAGGCCCGCGTCGGCCGTTTCCCGACCACGACGACCAGCGCCCAGGCCCAGCGCAGCCGCGC
>NZ_DLTK01000007.1:0-7765 GCF_002500885.1 Brevundimonas sp. UBA7838 | reverse complement strand
CTCAGGCGACCCCGGCGGCCCCGCCCGCCGCGACGGCGTCTGCGCCCCCCAACACCTGATCGTTCCGGCGATGAACGACAAAAGGGCGGCCCGACGGGCCGCCCTTCTTCGTTTCGGGCTGAGCGCTCGGCTCAGAGGATCTGCGCGGCCTCGTCGAACGACAGGCGCGGCGAGCGCGCAAACAGGTTCTCGTCCGAGCCATAGCCGAGGTTGAGGATATAGTTCGGCTCGACATGGCTGTCGGGGAAGAACTCGGCCTTCACGCCGGCGGCGTCGAAGCCGGACATCGGCCCGACATCCAGGCCCAGGGCGCGGGCGGCGATGGTGAGATAGCCGCCTTGCAGCGAGGCGTTGCGGAAGGCGGTCTCACGCCGACCGGCCTCGTCGGCGAACCAGGCCTTGGCGCCCGGCGCGTGGGGGAACAGGGCGTCGAGATGATCGTGGAAGTCCATGTCCTGACCGACGATCACCGTCACCGGGGCCTGCTGCGTCTTGTCGCGATTGCCTTCGCTCATCAGCGGAATCAGGCGGGCCTTGGCCTCGGGCGAGGTGATGAAGACGAAGCGGGCGGGGGACCCGTTGACCGCTGTCGGCCCGAACTTGGTCAGGTCATACAGCTTGCGCAGCAGTTCCGGCGCGACGGGGCGGTCGGTCCAGCCGTTGCGCGTGCGCGCCTCGGTGAACAGTTGCGACAGAGCGGCGTCCGACAGCGGGACGTCGCGTTGATGAGTAGCGTCATAGGCCATGGGATGCGTTCCTGACTTAAATAGCAACGAGTACAGGTGCTAATTAGGGTGTTTCGCAACAGCCGCAAGCGCCAATCCCGAAAGACTGGGTTTCGATCTTGCGCAACGAGTACAAGCCCTCTGTCGCCCGGGCTTTGTTCGCCCTATCTAGAGGGCATGAAAGATCTGACCCAACTGATGCAGCAGGCGCAGGCAATGCAGCAAAAGCTGCAGGACGCCCAGGCCAAGATGGCCGAAACGATCGCCGAGGGCTCTTCCGGGGGCGGCCTCGTCTCGGTGTCCCTCAAGGGGCCTGGCGAGATTACGGCCATCAAGATCGACGACAGTCTGCTGAGCCCGGGCGAAGGCGAAATCCTGGCCGATCTGATCGTCGCCGCCCATGCCGACGCCAAGCGCAAGCTGGATGAGCAAAACAACGCCCTGATGCGCGAGGCCGCAGGCCCCATGGCCGGGATGAACATTCCCGGAATGCCGAAACTGTTCTGATGGCCGCCTCCGCCGGGCCGGAGATCGAACGGCTGATCTCCCTTCTCGCCAAACTGCCGGGTCTGGGCCCGCGCTCGGCGCGGCGTGCGGCGCTGGCTCTATTGAAGCGGCGCGAGCAGTTGCTGGTGCCGCTGGCGGCGTCGCTGGCCGAGACGGCGGAAAAGGTCGTGTCGTGCTCGGTTTGCGGCGCGCCGGATACGCGCGACCCCTGCGCCATCTGTTCGGACGGATCGCGAGACAATGGTCTGATCTGCGTGGTCGAAGAGGCCGGCGCCCTGTGGGCGATGGAGCGATCCGGCGCCTTTCGCGGCAAATACCATGTGCTTGGCGGACTGCTGTCCGCGCTCGACGGTGTCGGGCCCGAGCATCTGCGGATCACCGAACTGGTCGGGCGCGTCAGGGGCGGGGGCGTGCGCGAGATCGTTCTGGCCCTGCCGGCCACGGTCGATGGGCAGACGACCGCCCACTATGTCGCTGAGCGGATCGCCGGGCCGGATGTGGAGATCACCTCGCTGGCGCGCGGTGTGCCGGTCGGCGGCGAACTGGACTGGCTGGACGACGGCACCATCGTACAGGCCCTTCGCGCCCGCCGCCCGGCCTGACCGAGTTAGTTCGAAGGCACCGTCGGGGCGTTGACGTTCGGCGCTTCGCCCGTCGGTGTGGCGACGGCGCGGCCCGTCGAATCCGTTGGCGCGTCGGCGGCGGGCGGCGTCTGGCTGTCGCCCGCGAAAGCCTGGGTCTCGGCGGCGGCGGCTTGCGGCCCCGTCTCAGCGTTCTTGGCGTTGAAAGCGCCGTTGGTCACGAACCACAGTCCCAGCAGCAGCACTGCGGCCGCGAAGGTCGAGACCGCCAGTATGACGGCGATGCGCGGGTTCTTGCGGCCGCTGCGCACCAGTTCGGCGTCGACCGGCCGGCCGTCGTGCACCGCATCGGCGGCGGTGTCGTGGCGGTGGGGCTTTTCCGGGGTCATGGGCGGGTCCTTCGTGCAAATGGCTGAGACACCAACGTCATCGCAACGGCGACGTTCCGGACAAGCGGCGCCGGAAGGGCCCCGCTTCTCATTGAAGGCGACTCCCGTTAGGAACGGAGCATGAACATGCTTGTGCTGATCCTCGCTGTCCTGGCCGCCGCGTTCGCGGGCGGTTTTCTGTGGGCCTATATGGGCTGGCAGAGGACGAGCGGCGCGCTGGCGGCGGCGGAGGCCCGCATCGATCTGGTCGAGGAAAGCCGTGTGACCATGGGCGAACTGCTCAAGGCCCAGGCCGCGCAGTCGGCCCAGGTCGTGGCGGATCAGATGGTCAGTCGCGCGACCGAGACCTTCCGCGCTCAGGACCAGCTGGCGCGCGAGCGGATGGCCGCCCAGCTGAAACCTGTCGCCGACACCCTGACCAAGTTCCAGGAGCATGTCGCCGCGTTGGAGAAGACGCGGTCCGAAGAGACCGGGGGGCTGCGCGAGCAACTGGCCCAGCTGATGACGGCCTCGTCCGCCACGCGCGACGAGGCGCGCAAGCTGACCGAAGCCCTGCGCGGCAATACGGGCCGTCGCGGCCGTTGGGGCGAGCAGACCTGCCGCAATGTGCTGGAGGCCGCCGGCATGGCGGGGCGGTTCGACTTCACCGAGCAGACGTCCAGCGCCGACGACGAGGGCCGCCAGAACCGGCCCGACTTCATTGTCCGCCTGCCCGGCGGCGGCATGTTCGTGATCGACGCCAAGGTCCCGCTGGCCTTCGACGACGGGGAGGGCGACGAGGAGGCGCGCGCCCGCTCCGTCGGCCTGCGCACCGCCGCCAGCCTGAAGACCCATGTGCGCCAACTGTCGTCCAAGGCCTATCAGGACCAGTTCAAGCCCAGCCCGGATTTCGTCGTCCTGTTCGTGCCCGGCGATGCGTTTCTAGTCACGGCGCTGGACCATGAGCCGGACCTGATGACCCAGGCGATGGCCTCCCGGGTCGTCATCGTCACGCCCTCGACCCTGTTCGCCCTGTGCAAGGCCGTCGCCTATGGCTGGCGCGCGGAAGAGCAGGCGGCCAACGCCGACAAGGTCGCCGCCCTGGGCCGCGAACTCTACAAGCGGCTGTCGGTCATGGGCGGTCATGCCTCCGCCGTCGGGCGCGCGCTGGATACGGCCGTCGGCAAGTACAATCAGTTCGTCGGTTCGCTCGAAAGCCAGGTCATGGTCTCGGCTCGCCGGTTCGAAGATTTGCAGGTCGATCACGAGGGCAAGGCCTTGCCGGATCTGACGCCGGTCGAAACCGCCCCTCGCGCCATCGCCCGTCCCGAACTGATCGCCGCCGCCAAGGTCGAATAAAAAGCCTCGGCGTGGAAAGGGCGCTTGACAGCATCTGAGCGGGAATGTCAATGTAGCTTGTCAATAGGACAAGGGGTGTTGACTGATGCGCAAGTGGCGGCCGGTAATCAAGGCGACGGTGATCACGTTTGGCGGCGGCCTGTTGTTCGCCCTACTGGGCGGCGTCGTGGTCGGTTACACTTCCAGTGCGGGATGGATCGCGCCCGAGATGGGCGAACTGATCGTGACCGCTGTCTTCGCCGCCGCCATCATGGCCGGCGCCCTGTGGATCGGCGCCGAATGGATGCGCGTGATCGACGAGGCTGCGCGAGAGGCGCACAAGGCGGCCTGGTACTGGGGCGGCACGGCCGGCATGTGCGTGAGCGGCGTCGGCCTGATCCTGTCCTCGGCCGGGCCGTGGCGTGACATCATCGCGCGTGAAATCGGCTCGGGCGGCTCGCCCATCGACTATGTGTCCGCCGGCGCCGCCTTGATGATCGCCCCCATGCTGATTGGCTATACCGTCGTCTGGGTGTGGTGGTGGCTGGCGCGGATGCGGGGCTGAGCCATGAACAATCGTCTCAAGGTCCTGCGGGCCGAACGCGACTGGAGCCAGGCGCAGCTGGCCGAACATCTGGGCGTGTCGCGCCAGACCGTGAACGCGCTGGAGACCGGCCGTTACGACCCCTCCCTGCCGCTGGCCTTCAAGATCGCGCGCGTCTTCGGCCAGCCCATCGAATCCATCTTCTCGGACGATCAGGAGCCGACGAAATGAGGCCTTCCGCTATCTCTCCCGGATCCTGGCCACGCTGGGTTCGCGCCTTTGTTTTCGGCGCTGTCTTCGGGGTGATCGGCTACGGCGTCGGCGCCTGGCTGGCCAGGATCGCGCCGGGCGGACTCGGCCCGACCGACATGGACTTGCGCTGGTCGGACGGCCTGGCGATGCTGGTCGGCCTGGCCCTGGTCGCGGGATCGCTGTGGGCGATGTACGTCAGTTTGAACGCCGACCGCCTCGGTCGGATGTACAATCTGGATGGCCCTGCCTCGTCGGATGAGACGGCTCTGGCCCGGTTTCAGGCGCTGGTCATGGGCTTTTCCGGCGTCATCCTGACTCTGCCGGTCGTCTTCAGCATGGCGGGCGTCAATCCTGTGCTCGGCCTCAGCGCCGTCGGCCTTCTGCTGGTGCTCCACACGGTGATGAATGTGCGCATCTATCGCCAGGCCGACGAGCTCTTGCGTCGAGCGGTGATCGAGGCGGCGGCCGTCACCTTTCTCGCGGGGCAACTGGTCCTGTTTCTCTGGGCCGCCGCCGAGCGTATGGGCGCTGCACCCGCCATCACGGCCTGGGACATCTACGCCGTCCTGATGGCGCTCTATCTGGGTTGCTCCGTGTGGATCAGCGTGCGTCGCGGCCTGGCCTGATCCGTCCTGCTTCTCTTTCATTTTGGACAACAACGAGACATCTCATGACCTTCACCGATCGCCTTCTGTCGTCCGTTTCCAGCCTAGCGCGCGGCGCCGTCGGTGTCGCCGGCGGGCTGGCCCTGTTCGTCGCCATCGCCGGCGTCCCGGCCGACGCCCTGGCCCAGACAACGGCGCCCGCCGCCGCTGCGCCCATCCAGGGCCAGGGCCCCGCCCTGTGGGTGATCAAGGATGCGGATTCGACCCTGTATATGTTCGGCTCTGTCCATGTGCTTCGCCCGACGACCGGATGGGCCAGCCCCCGCGTCGAGGCCGCCTTCGACAGCGCCTCGGACATCTGGTTCGAGATCAGCAATCCGGATGACCAGGCCGCCATCATGCCGCTGATCCAGCAGCACGGTCTGTCGCCCGAGACGCCCCTGTCCAGCCGCCTGACGTCGGAAGAACACGCCGAACTGGATGCGGCCGCCAAGGCCATGGGCGCCTCCGCCGCCCAGCTTCAGCCGATGAAGCCCTGGCTGGCGGCGCTCAGCCTGTCGGTCGCGCCGCTGATCAAGGCCGGCTACGATCCCAAGTCCGGCGTCGAACTGGTGCTGAAGGCGCGGGCCGAAGCGGCGGGCAAGCCGATCCACGGCTTCGAGACCATCGACAAACAGATCGGCATCCTGGCCGGCCTGCCCGACGACGTGCAACTGGTCTTCCTGCGCGAGACGCTGAAGGACTACGAGAACGCCGCCATCAAGCTGGATGAAATGGTCGAGGCCTGGGCCCGGGGCGACGTCGCCACGCTGGACCGCGTCACGATCACGGAAATGAAGGAGGCTTCGCCGACGCTCTACCAAGCCATTCTGGTCGATCGGAACACCGACTGGGCCAACCAGATCCAGACCCTGCTCGAAGGCTCCGGCACTGCCTTCATCGCCGTCGGCGCCGCCCACCTGACCGGCGACGACAGCGTCCAGGCCATCCTGCAAAAGCGCGGCGTGACGGTCGAGGCGGCGCAATAACCTCTGCCTTGAGCGCGGCCGCTGCGGCGGCTAAGACAATCAACGCCGGAGCGCGCAGACGCCGCTTCGGCGTCTTTTCTGTGCGGGTGTAGTTCAGAGGTAGAACGTCAGCTTCCCAAGCTGAATGTCAGGGGTTCGATTCCCCTCACCCGCTCCAGTCCCGATCCTCGACACGTTGCCGCATCGGCTGCGGAGCGGCGCCATCTCGGGCAGCTACTCGATTTTGTGTGCCATTGTGAAACAGTTCGCTAGCGGTTGGTTGTCCCGCGATGGGACGCTGAGAATACACGTGCTCGCCGCCGAAGCACCGTGACTGGCGTCGTCAGCCTAGCCGTCCCGAAAGCGATGACCGAGTTCTGCGAACGCCGCGCACTTGCGGCAGCCTGACGCACAACGCTGTTCAGCAAACACATTGCATACCGCCGATCTTCGGCGTAAAGCGGCCACCGTTAACTATTTGTTAACCCAAGTCTGCCCGGCGCCGAACGTCTCGGTTCGGGGTGGCACGGCTTTTGGAAGGGGTGGGGCGAACCGTCAGGGTGACGGGCCGTCCTTGGGGACGAAAACGGGGTTGGGCAATGCAGAATTCATCGAAGCCTTTGCGCGCGTCGGTCCGCCGGCTGAGCGGAGCCGTTGCGCTGATCGTCGCCGCCACTGCGTGGCCGACCCTGGCCAAGCCTGTCGCCGACAACCTCGACGTGGGCAAGACCCTGAACGTCAACGTCGTGGGCCAGATCGTCCCACGTTGCGAGATACAGGGCGGCGGAGACATCGACTTTGGCGAACTGACGGGCGGCGAACGCGCTACCGCGCTTTTCGGTCTGAACTGCAATGTGCCGTTCGATCTGGGCGTGACTTCGGCGCGAGGCGGTCTGGCTCACGTCACCAAACCGCAAGGCGAAGGCCCGTTCGCGGGTGTCCTCCCCTATGACGTCACCTTGACCGTTCCGACGCTTCGGCCTGAACCCCGCACGGTGCAGGCCAGCTTCAGCAGCGCCGACCATGTGGGAATGCTGAGCAGTGGCGACGGCATCGCGGCCGGCGGCGGCAAGATCGAGTTCCGCACGCGTCAACCGGCCGGAGCAGGTCTTCTGGCAGGTCAATATACCGAAACCCTGACGGTGACGGTAACGCCTCGCGTCTGAACGATTAAGTTCAAGTTAATAGCGCATACGGAATAGATTCCGCGCTTGCATCAAGAAGAAGCAGGCGCATTTTTGCTTTAGTTGAGCAAAACGAAGATTTCGCGCGCCACGCGAATACGCCAAAAATCGTAGCTAACGGCGTTTTTTATTGTTGACCGTTTGTTAATGGAAGATTAACTGGACGAGATCGGACGGGGAGGGACTGCCGCCTCGGTCGACTATTTTTCGCGAAATCATTCGCTTGGAGAGACAGAAATGAAGAAGTTCGCTTCCCTGATGGCCGGCGCCGCCGCGCTCGCCATGATCGCCGCCCCCGCAATGGCCGACACCGTCTATCATGCTTCTGCCACGGCTGGCGTGACCGCCGGTCCGACCATCAGCCTGCCTGGTGTCGGTGGTGCCTATCTGATCCCAAACGCGACGATCAATGAAACGTCTGAGCCTCTGGCAGCCCCGTATCTGGCTGGCTTGCAGGCGTTGAACATCCATACGAACTCGAACCAGAACGTGTCGATGATCCTGATCCAAGGCAGCTCGGCCGCGAATAACGGCACGGCGTCAGACAACGACGGCGCGACCTTCACCCTTAAGGGTGCTGTGTCGACGGACTGCGCCTATTACACCGGCAACGCCTCGACCACGATCGACTTTGGCACCATCGGCATCTACGCT
>NZ_DLTK01000088.1:633-11820 GCF_002500885.1 Brevundimonas sp. UBA7838 | reverse complement strand
TGGACAAGAGCGCCGACTTCTCCGAACTGCCCCAGGCCCTGCGCGCGGTGATGGCCGGCGGCCTGGTCGTGGTCGCCGCCTGGCTGGCCTGGGAGACGCGGACCTGAGCCCGCGTCCCCCGTCAGGTTGTCAGCCCCCGGTCGGGCCGGTCGAGAAGTCGAACTGTTCCGGCTGGCGGCGCGGACCGCCGAAGTTCCAGGTCAGGCCGATGTAGAAGGCCCGCAGCTTGATGTCCTGCTCCGAGCGTTCGCGGAACTGCGGCGTCTCGTAGATGGTCGTGGTGTTGAACGTGTTGAAGATATCCCGTGCGGTGAAGTTGAACGACAGCTGCTCGTTCAGCTTCCTGCGATAGCCCAGATTGACCATGCCGCCGGCCTCGCGCCGTCCCTGGGCCAACAGGCTGTCGCCCTGCCAGAAGCTGGAGACCTGGACGAAGTCCTTGGCGGTCGGCTGCCAGTTCAGGCTGAGACGCCCGCTGGCCAGGGTGGCCTCGCGGTCGCCGCCGCCGACGACAGCGCCCGAGTCGATCTCCTGACGGAAGACGTTGACGCTGGCGCTATAGCGCAGGGTCGGATGCAGACGCCCGTTCGCCGTCGCCTCCACGCCCAGGTCGCGACGCGAGCCCAGGTTTTCCGGACGGGTCAGGAAGACGCCGCCGCCGATGTCGGACGCCACGTCTGTGAACGCCTTGTCGGTGTTCCGCAGATAGGCGGTGGCCTGATAGAAGCTCTGGCCCTTTCGCATCTGCCACATGGCCTCGAAGCTGTCGGTCTCCTGCGGCCCCAGATCCGGATTGCCCGAGCGGACGTTCAGCGGGTCCTGATAGACGACGAAGGGATTCAGCTGGCTGGGCTGGGGCCGCTGGATGCGGCGCGAATAGCTGGCGCGCAGGGTCTGTTCAGGCGTCAGCTGATACTGGACGTGGGCGGTCGGATAGGCGCGGAAATAGTCCTGGGACGCCGAGGCGCCGCCGGTCAGATCCTTGATCTCGATGTCCGCCTGCTCAAGCCGCAGACCCAGTTGGGCCGACAGCTTCTCGCCCAGCGGCCGCTCATAGGTGGTGTACAGGGCATGCACCGTCTGGGTCGCTTCGAAGCGGTTGTTCAGGGCCGGGACCGGGGCCAAGGCTGCCTGCGAGGGACCGCGCAGGAACTCGGCGTCCTGCTCGGGCCGCTGGGCGTTCAGCTCATAGCCCAGGCGCAGCTTGCCGCCGTCGGACATCGGGCGGGTGTAGGCGCTGGTGAAGCCCCAGGTCACCTGATCGACCGCGGTCCTGGTCCGCTCGTACAGAGCCGCGCCCGCCGGGGTCAGGAAGGTGGTCAGGGTCTGGCTGGTGGTGTCGTTGGCGTTGGAGTCGTAGCGCAGCTCGTTGGACCACTCATGGCCGTCGCCGTCGAAGCGGCGCAGCACGCGCGCCGTGGCGCCCCAGTTGTTGAAGCTGAAGTCGGAATCGCCGACCCGACGATAGGCGCTGGTCACCGCGCCGGCGGCGTTGCGGGTTTCATAAAGGCCGTCGCCCGAACCCGTGCCGTCGAAGGCCACGCCGCGCAGTTCGCCGGTCAGCTGGGTCTTGTCGTCCAGCTTGTATTCGGCGGTGAAGCGGGCGAAGGCGCCGTTCTGCTCGGACTCGACCGGCTGTTCGACGGTCGTGGTCGAAACCACCGCGCCGGTGACCGGATCCAGCTGTTCGCGGACGCGGTTGAAGGTCAGTTCGGTCGGATCGGAGCGATAGCTGGCGTCGCCCGACAGGGTCAGGCGATCCTTCTGGTACGAGCCGCTGAGGCCGGCGTTCCAGCGGCCGTTGTCGCCGACGTTGACGCGCAGCGAGCCGGTCGTCTGGGTCCCCGGCTTGGGCGTCGTGGGCTTGGTGATGAGATTGATGACCCCGCCCGAACCCTCGGGGCTGTAGGCGGCCGATGGATTGGTCATGACCTCGATGCGGGCGTACTGGCTGGCCGGCAGCTGGATCAGGGCCTGGCCGCGACCGGGGCCGGTCAGGATGCCGGACGGGCGGCCGTCGACCAGGATGGTGACATTGGCGTCGCCGCGCAGCGACACATTGCCCTCAGGGTCCACGTCCACCGACGGCACGTTGCGCAGCGCGTCGGCCAGACTGCCCGTCGTCGCCTGAAGGTCGTTGGCCAGGCTGTAGCTGACCGAGTCGATCGAGGTGCGCACGTCATTGGCGCGGGCGTTGACGACCACATCGCCGACGCTGGCGGGCTGCTGTTGCTGGGGCGGTTCGGCCGTCTGAGTACGCGGCGCGGGCGTCTGGGCCGTCGTCGCCGGAGTTTGAGCGGCCGGCTGGCTCGTCGCCGCCGGCGGCGGGATCTGCGAGGCGGTCTGGGACGAATTCTGGGATTGAGCCAGAGCGGCGCCGGGCAGGGCGACGGCGGCCGCACCCAGCATGAGAACGAGTTTGGAAGAGGTCATGCCCCGGCGATCCTGAAAGAGTGCGCGGGCGTCTGTTTGCGCCCGTCGATAAGCCTGACTATCGACGTTACTTTGAATCGCAAAGTTACATCTTCTTCATCGAGACGGCGCGGTTGTGGCCAAGCTGGGAACTGTCAGCTTCGCCATACGCTTTGACCCGATGCTGACCACGAAGATGAACCCCCGCGTGTTCTGGGGCGCGAGCGCCATCATCGCGCTGCTGCTCCTCGTCGCCATCGTCGCGCCGGGAGAATCCGACCGCCTGTTCCAGAGCGTTCAGGCCTGGGTGATCGACACCTTCGGCTGGCTCTATATCGCCTCGGTCGCCGCTTTCGTGGGGCTGGTGCTGGTGCTGGCGATCGGCCCCACGGGCGCGCTGAAGCTGGGGCCGGACGACGCCGAGCCGGACTTTCCCTATCTGTCCTGGCTGGCCATGCTGTTCGCCGCCGGCATGGGGATCGGCCTGATGTATTTCGGCGTCGCCGAGCCGATCCAGCACTATATCAATCCGCCCGAGGGCGCCGGCCGCACCTTCGACGCCGCGCGTCAGGCCATGGGCATCACCTTCTTCCACTATGGGGCCCACGCCTGGTCGATCTATGCGCTGGTGGGCCTCAGCCTGGCCTTCTTCGCGCACCGCAAGGGTCTGCCGCTGACGCTTAGGTCGGGCCTGTCGCCCTTGTTGGGCAAGCGCGTCAACGGACCCATCGGCGATGCGGTCGACATCTTCGCCATCTGGGGCACGGCGTTCGGCATCGCCACGTCTCTGGGTTTCGGCGTGTCGCAGATGAACAGCGGCCTAACCTATCTGCTGGGCATTCCCAACACGGCCTGGGTTCAGGTCGGGCTGATCGTCGTGGTCATGGCGGCGGCGACCGCCTCGGTCATGAGCGGGGTCGGCAAGGGGGTGCGCCGTCTGTCGGAGCTGAACCTGGTGCTGGCGGTGCTGCTGATGCTGTTCGTGCTGGTGGTCGGGCCGACCGGCTTCCTGTTCAAGGCCCTGATCCAGAACTTCGGCTTCTACCTCAGCCATTTCGTCGAGCGGACCTTCACCCTCTACGCCTATGAGCCGCGCGCCTGGATGGCGGACTGGACCCTGTTCTACTGGGCCTGGTGGATCGCCTGGTCGCCCTTCGTGGGGATGTTCATCGCGCGGATTTCGCGCGGGCGAACGGTGCGGGAGTTCCTGCTGAACGTCTTGCTGGTGCCGGCCGGCTTCACCTTCCTGTGGATGACCGTCTTCGGCAATACGGCGATCAGCCTGGACATGGGCCAGGCGGCGGGCGCGATTTCCAACGCCGTTTCGGCCGACCTGTCGACCGCCCTGTTCTACTTCCTGGAGCAACTGCCGGGCGCAGCCTTCACCTCGGGCCTGGCGATCCTGCTGGTGGCGGTCTTCTTCGTCACCTCGGCCGATTCGGGGGCCCTGGTGATCGACACCATCGCCTCCGGAGGGGCCGACGACACGCCGCGCTGGCAGCGGGTCTATTGGTGCCTGCTGCTGGGCCTGATCGCCGCGACCCTGCTGCTGGCGGGCGGTTTGGGCGCGCTGCAGGCCGCTACCCTGGCCGCCGCCCTGCCCTTCGTCCTGATCATGATCCTGTTGTCGATCGGCCTGGTGCGCCAGATGAACGCCGACGTCGCAGGCCGCAACCTCGAGACCGAGGGCCCGCCCTTGGCGCAGCAGCTGAAACGTATTCTGGCCCCGGCCAGCCGCAGCGATATCAACGATGAGATCGAGCGCCACGGCCTGCCTGCGCTGGAAACGGTTCACGCCGCCATGGAGGCCGAGGCGGCGGAGTCCGAGATCGGGCGCGACGACGGCGTCGCCTGGCTGACGGTCAAACAGGGCGAGCGCGCCTTCATCTATCGCCTGGGCGCCCGCTCGCGTCCGCGTCCCGCCGTAACCCAGCGCGAGACGCCTGAAGGCCGCCGCCTGCTGGAATGGCGACTGACCGCCCAGACCGGCCAAGGCGAACGCCCCCAAGACATCACCGGCTTCACCCGCGACCAGATCGTCGCCGACGTGCTGGAAAAGCTGCAACGCTGGCGACTGGCGTAGAGACCTCAGGTCTTCGGGATGATGCGCGGCGCGGGCTCGTCCTTCCACCACAGCTGCAGGGCGCCGTCCTTAAAGCCTATGCGCAGGACGTCGAGACCCTCGACTGCAAACAGGCCGTCGGCGGTCAGCGCTTGCAGCTTGCGCGGCGCGGGCCACAGCGGGTGGCCGGGCCGGGCGACGACCAGGGCGCCGTCCTGCATCGTGACCACATAGTTGCGATAGGCGCCGGGCGCGGATTGCAGCAGGGCGGCGTCGGTCACGGGCGGGTTCAGGCGCGCCTCGACCGCAGTCAGGGCCCAGGCGTAGTCCGTCTTGGCGGCGTCGGACGTCGTCGTCGACAGCAAGCCGCGCAGGGCCTCGGCCTGGGCGGCGTCCAGCGCCTGGACGGAGGAAGTCGGGGTGTCCGGCGCCACGCCGACGCCCTCCCAGTTGCCGCCGCTGACCGCGTGAACGGGTCGGCCAACCGACAGGCTGAGCATGAAGCCCGGCGCGATGGGGAAGAAGTCATTGTTGTTGGCGGCGCCCGCCGTCTTGGCTCCCACCAGCCGGCCGAGTTTGAACTGCTGAACGTCATAGGCGAAGGATTCCGCCGCAGAGGCCGAGGCCTGGTCGATTAGTACATACAGGGGCGTGCCGTTCAGTCGCCCGGCGGGCAGATTGTCGAGCGCGCGCGTCTGCACCGGCTCTTGCCCGGCCTTCACGAAGGTGATCTCCAGCGTCCCGGCCTGAAGGAAGTGGCTGACCAGATACTGGACCGCCTCGGACGCTCCGCCGCCATTGCCCCGCAGGTCGATGATGACCGCGTCGCCGCCCTTCAGGAACCGCATGGCGTCGTCGTAGGCGCGGCCCGTTTCGTCCGAGACCCAATGGAAGGCGTCGATTTTCAGATAGCGGACGTTGCCGGGCAGGATTTCCATGGCGCTGAGACCGTGGTTGTCGCGACGGGCGGCGGCGGCGTCGATCTCTGAGAGGGCTTGGATCGCGTCGGCGCCGGCCGAGGCGGCGGCGAAGCGATCGGGCGCATATTCCAGATAGACGTGACCGTCTTGGCTGGCGTCGCGCAGGTCGCCGCTGATCAGACCCGCCAGTTCGTTGGGCGAAGACACGTCGTAGCGGCCGGACGTCTGGGCGGCGTCCAACCGAGCAAGGATCGCCAGCGCCCGGTCGGGAAAGACGTAAGAAGACCGAACCGCCTGTCGGATCGCGCTCAGGACCGCAGCGCGCTGGGTCGCGGACAGTTCGACCGGGGCGGACGAAACGACGGGAGGGCGGGCCTGAGCGTGGGCCTTGTCGGGAACGACGCCTTGGACGCCCATCAGGGCGAGCGCCATCGCAGCGGCGCTGAGCAGCTTGGATTGCATGATAAATTCCGGTGGAGGGGTTGAGGTTAGACGGCCGACTGCGTCTTTGCAGCGGCCTGAATGCGTTGGCCGAAGGGTTGATCCGTCAGGGCGGCGATGGCCTCCTTGACCACGCCGGAGAGGGGCGCCGACAGCTCTTGGTCCAATGTCTCGGCCGCCTGGTTCACGGCCGCCCATTGCCCTTGCAGACGCGGGATCATCGCTTCGGTCTTGGCGGTCAGCATCACGATCCGCTCACGCGCGTCGGCGCCGGGCTTCAGCAGAACCAGCTCGTCCTTGACCATCTGGGTCACGGTCTGACTGACGGCCGAATGGCTGATGCCGATCTGCTGCGCGATGGTCTTGATCGACTGCCCGCCGTCGCGCATCAGGATGCGAAGGATCGGCGTGTAGCGGGGACGCCAATTCAGGCCAGAGGCCGCATAGGCCGCCTCGACCTCTCCATCCAGAAGATCGATCAGATAGCGCAATAGCGTTCCGAGTGTGGGTGATGCAGACAACATGAGGGCTTATATATAAGCCCTTATATTTATCGTCAATCCCCATTTGTTAGCAGCACTTGGCCTTGAGCTGGCGGGGCGCTAGCGTCCGGCGGTCTTTGCTGGAGTTCGCCATGTCCCTTCGTCTGTCGCGCCGCACCCTGTTTGCTTCCGGAGGCGCGGCGGCGCTGGCGGCGGGGCCCGTGTTCGCCCAGAGCGCGCCGGCGAACGATGATGCGTCGCTGGCGGCGGCGGTGGACGCCTATGTGGCCAAGTGTATGGCGGCCTGGCCGGATCAGCCGGCGTTGGGCGTCGCGGTGGTCAAGGACGGGGCGACCGTTCTGGCGCGCGGTTATGGCGTCAAGGTTCAGGGCAAGCCGGCGCGGGCCGATGAGCACACCCTGTTCGCCATCGCCTCCAACACCAAGAACGTCACCGCCGCCGCCCTGGCCATCCTGGTCGACGAGGGCAAGGTGAAGTGGGACGCGCCGGTTCGGACCTATCTGCCCGGCTTCACCCTGTCCGATCCCTATATCGGCGAACACATCACGGTGCGCGATACGCTGAGCCACCGGGCCGGGTTCGGCCTGGGCGCCGGCGACCTGCTGTTCTGGCCCAACTCGGATCGCACCCGCGCCGAGGTGCTGGCCCAGGCCGCCTTCGTGCCGATCGAGGACGGGTTTCGCTCGCGCTACCACTATTGCAACCTGATGTTCGTGGTCGCGGGCGCGGTGCTGGAGGCCGTGTCAGGGATGAGCTGGGAGGCCTTCATCCAGACGCGCATTCTGGACAAGGTGGGGATGACCGAGACCGTGCCGCTGGCGCGTCTGGCCGATGCGTCCAAATCCGCCCTACCCCACGGCCGGGTTGGGCCGCCGCTGCGCTATCAAGGCGCGATGACGCCGATCGCCAAGTCCATCGTCGAAGTGTGGAACTGGGATTCGGCGGCGGCAGCGGGGGGCATCTGCACCACCCCGACCGACTGGGCCAAATGGATCGCCGTGCGGCTGAACGACGGCAAGCTGCCCGACGGGACACGGCTCTATTCCGAGGATGCGGCGCGCGAGATGTATCGCCCCAACATCATCGTCGGCTCGTCGGCCGGACCGACGGCCAAACTGCCCAACCGATCCATCGCCTCGACCTATGCCATGGGGCTGCAGGTTCAGGACTATCGCGGCGAGCGGATCGCCAGCCATGGCGGCGGCTCGCCCGGCGGGATTTCCGCCACGGTGCTGATCCCCGGCCGCAAGACTGGCTTCAGCGTCTTCTCCAACGCCGAGGAGAGCTTCCTGCTGCGCGCCTTGCGGTCCGGCATCACGGACATCTGCATGGGCAAGGTCGATGTGGACTGGATCGCGGACTCCAAGAAGCTGGAGGCCGAGGGCAATGCGAAATCCATCGCCGCCGCGGCCGAGATCGACGCCAAACAGGCGGCGGGCGCGCCCCCGTCCATGCCGCTGGACGCCTACGCCGGGACCTGGCGTGATCCGTGGTACGGCGACATCGTCATTGCGCCCAAGACCGAAGGACGCGGTCGCGATCGTAAGAACGGCCTGTGGCTGAGCTTCACCCACACGCCCGCCCTGCAAGGCTGGCTGGAGCCCTATGACGGCGAGACCTTCCGCACCCGTTTCCCGGACAAACGCGAGGAGGACGCCTTCGTCACCTTCTCGATTCTGACCGCCAAGCCGGCGACCGCGACGGTGAAGGGGGTCAGCCCCGACATCGACTTCAGCTATGATTATCAGGACCTGAGACTGACGCGGGTTTGACCTCGGACGCCCCTGTGACCCAGGGTCGCAAACCGGAACGGCCCGGGCGTCCTGACGCTGTCTTCCCATCAATCGAAAGGGAGACCGTCATGACCAAGACCCCAAACCCGCGCGCGCTGGATCGCGACGAGGCGGATATGGTCGAACAGACGAAGGCGCTGGCCGAGCGTTCGCTGGCGGAACTGCGCGACCTGATCGGGCGGCTGCGCGGGCGGCGTGACCGGGTGCAGCGTCAGATCCGAGGACGCGTTCGTGCGGGAGAGAGCGGCCCGGATGCGGGCGCGCGCGAGAAAAAAGCGCTGCTGACGGACGCCATCGCTCGCGTCGCCGATGAGATGGACGGTCGCAAATCGGGTCGGAAGGCCGCGACGGCGACCGATAATCTGCGCGATGCCGTTCGTCGCAAGGCCGAAAGCCCGACCTGGACCGGGCCGGACGATCGCACCGCCGATCTGGGGCCCAGCGAAACGCCGAACACCAAAATCGCCCCGTCAGGCGCGCTTCACGCCGAGGGCATGCGCGCCGCGATCGCCCGCTCGACCGGCGCGCGCTAGCCGATGATCTCCAGCAGCTCCAGCTTGGCTTCCTGCTTGGGCCACGGCAGGACCAGGCGCCAGCGGTTCTGGCCGATGCGCTCGATAACGCCGACCTGATCGCGTTCGGCCTTGTCGCCATAGGCGGGGAAGGTCTTCTCGTCGGCGCCCCAGGCCTGGGCGCCGACATAGACGGCGCGGCGGTCGGTGTCGGGATAGATCAGGCCGCGCGTGCGCTGCGATCCCGTCGTCTTGGTCAGGACCAGATCGCCGCCGGGCGTCAGCTCGACCGAACAGGCGAACCAGGGATATTCGACATAGGCCAGTCCCTGGCCCTCGACGCGGCGGCCCATCTTGATGGTGCGGCAGCGATAGGTTCCGGGTCCCGGCTGGATGCGGCCCGTCTGGGCGGCGTTCGGGTCGGCGAGCGGCCCCAGAGCCTCCACCTGACGCGAGAAGCCGCCGTCCTCCGCCTCGGCGCGGGCCATGCGCCAGGCCTGATCCAGCCGGCCAAGCAGGCTGGCGTCGGCGGCCTTGGCGATCTGACGCCAGGAGTCGGTTCCGCCCTGCATCCCCTCGTCGGGAGCGGCTGCGGACTGCGGCGTCGCCGTCGCCTCAGGTGCGGCCTGGGCCGGCACGCCTGGCGCGGGCGTGGTGACGGCGGGCGAAACCTCGGTCGGAGCGGCGGGACTGTTGTCGCCACAGGCCGCCAGGGCTGTCGTGGTCATCAGGGCCAGAACGGCCAGAGGGGTGCGGCGCATCAGCGTCTCCATCGGTTGTCCTGACCGAACGTGACAGGGCTCCCGAGGTTCAGCCGAACCTTAGCCGCGCGGCGCCGGGACCAGCTCGATCAGGTCCAGATTGGATTCGGTGTTGGGCCACGGCAGGACCAGGCGCCACCGCGCCTCGCCGATGCGTTGCAGGATGGCGACCAGATCGCGGTCGGGGTTGCGGCCATAGGTGTTGGCGGCGGGCTCCTGCGCCAGGGCCAGCGAGCCGAGCATCACCATATGGCGGTCGTCTTCGGGAAAGAGCAGGCCGGAGGGGCGCTGCGAGCCGGTTAGCTTGGAGAACTTCAGGCCTTTCGGCGTCTGTTCGATGCGGCAGGCGAACCAGCCGTAGACGACATAGCCCAGACCGTCCTCGCCCCCCTGGGTGCCCAGTTTGACGGTGCGGCAGCGATAGTCGCCGGGCGGCGGGGAGACGCCGGGCCGGGCGGCCTTGGGGTCGATCAGATCGCCCAGGCTGTTCAAGTTGCCGGAGCCGCGCTGACGCTTGGCCTGTTGCAGGGCCAGGGTCCAGGCGGCGTCGACGCGGCGGTAACGGTCCCGGTCGCCGGCCGTGATGACGCCGCGCCAGTCCATCAGCGCGCCCGATGCGCCGGACGGCGGCGGGGGTGGCGGCGGCGGGGTCGAGGCGCAGGCGGCGACGGTGCACAGGACGGCCAGCGGCGCCAGACGACGCGTGAGCGAACGGAACGGGACGAACGGGGACATCGACGCTTCCCTTGGGGCGACCAGGCGAACTTAAGCCTCTTAGGCACTCTTGCGACCGTCGGCGTCAACCTCCGCGCCGCCCAGCGCCGTATTCAGCGCAGCCGCCTGGGCCGCCAGATCCAGCGGCTTGGCCAGCCAGGCGTCGAAGCCGGCCGCGTGGGCGCGCGCCCGGTCCGGCGCCGATACGGCCGCCGTCAGCGCCAGGACCGGCACGTGACGCGTCAGGGGATCGACGTCCAGTCTCGCCTTTACCTCATAGCCGTCCATGTCCGGCAGCCGATGTCGAGCAGGATGACGTCGGGTCTGAGCGCACGCGACAGATCCAACCCCTCCGGTCCCGTCGTCGCGGCGTGCAGGGTCAGGCCCAGCCCGCTCGCCGCCTGCCGCATCAGGGCGATGTTGGCGGGATTGTCCTCGATGTAGAGCACCACCGCCTGACGCGATGACGCCAGACCCGGCGCGGGGGCTGCCGGAAGGCTGAGTGAAAAGATGGCGCCCGCGCCGGGGTTGCGCGCCATGGTCAGGGCGCCGCCCATCCGCTCGGTCAACCGCTGGACCGAGGCGACGCCGAGGGCGGTGCCGCCTCTGGCGTCGCGACCATCCAACGGGCGGAAAGGTCGGTCGTCGCCCGCACCGACGGGGATCATGCCGGCGTCATGGATGGCGATGACGATCCGGTCCTCAGCGCGCGACATCTCCATGCGCACTTTGCCTCCGCCGGGCGAATGGCGCAGGGCGTTCTCGACCAATCGGCGCGGGATTCGGCGGATCTGGCTCGGATCGGCCATGACGCACAGGCCGTGGGCGGGCGGCGGACAGGCCAGCGTCACCCCCGCCTCTCGCGCCTGCGCCTCCAGCCCATCGCAAACCTGACGCAGCGCAAGACGCAGATCGACGCGGTGCAGCGAAGGCGAGCCGCCGCCGTCACCGCCGGTCATGAAGGCTTCGGTTTCCTCAATCAGGGCCAGCAAGACACCGGCCGCGGCCTCGATCTGACGCACGGACTGAATCTGGCGCGCGGTCAGGGGATTGGCCGGGTCGTCGGCGC
>NZ_DLTK01000088.1:0-481 GCF_002500885.1 Brevundimonas sp. UBA7838 | reverse complement strand
GATTGGCCGGGTCGTCGGCGCGCAGCAACTGGGCGAAGCCCATGACCGTGGTCAGGGGACTACGCAGTTCGCGCCCGAGGGCCTGCATGATCTCGTCCCGCGTCCGAAGCTCGGCGGTCAGGCGGTCGACCTCGCCTTCGGCCGTCGTCAGGGCGCGGCGCAGGCCTTGGGTCTGCTGGGCGATGCGGGCTTCGAGCCGGGCGTTCTCTCGACGCAAGCCCTCGGCGACCCCGTGCGCCTGAAGCCAGAGCCAGATCCCTGCGCAGGTTCCCGCCAGCGCCAGGGACAAGACAAGCAAGACGAAATCCATGACGCCCCTCCGACGCGCCATATTGACGCGTCAGAGTTGCATTCAGGTAAACGTGCCCGCTTGGGTTGTTATCAGTCTTCGCTGGCTGCGGCGGCTTCGGGCTTGCGACGCGGCGCACGGCTACGCCGGGCCGCCGCGCCTTCGGCTTGCTCCGCCGGGGCCGACGACACC